>JASFGH010000301.1:0-5506 GCA_050123865.1 Desulfobacterales bacterium
TTCGCCTCCGGCGCAGGATCCGCCAGCCAGCAGGCCGTGGGCACAGCAGTTTTCGGCGGGATGTTGGCCTCCACCGCCCTGGCAGTCCTGTTCGTACCGGTCTTTTTCGTGATCTTCCAACGCCTGAGTGAATTCAAGCGTAGGCCCAAGAAAGCTTCCGAAGCGCCTGCGGTTCAAACAACCGATATTTAGTCATCACAACCTTTCATAGCGTAAAATTCACCTGAAGATTTCAATTACGGGGCCTATACCGTCTGCTTGATTTAGCAATATATTGAATTATGATGTTGTAGAATGTGCATTTTTAAACGAAACTTGCTTGAAGAAAGCTTTGGGAATGCAATACCCGGTTTCAGAGAAACAGTCGCCAAAAAAGAAATTGGTCCAGCGGGTTTGGTTCTGGATATTGATCGGCCTGGTGCTGCTGGTGGCTATATTTTTCAGCATGCTGCCGGTGGGGGTCGATTACGGGATAAAAAGGTACATCAAGAATCAGGGCGCCGATCAGGTCAGTCTGAAGGATGTGGACTTCAATCCGATAACCGGTCGCATGACCCTGACGAACCTATCGGTTAAGATCGGTACACAGACCGTGCTTCAGATCCCTGAGGCCACCTTGAAAATTAAGTGGACGCCCTTTGTTCGCAAGCGATTCGTGCTGGAGCGCCTTACGATCAGTGACACTCAATTAGCCATCGAGGAGCTTGAGAACGGCAACTGGCGCATTGGTGGTATTACTTTACCGCAAAGGAAAGAAACCAGCCAGCCTTCTTCCTGGAATTTTTCTTTTCAAGAAGCATCGGTTACAAACAGCAAGATCGAATTGATCAGCCCCCGACTAAAAACTGACTTGGCGATCGAACAGGCAAAACTCTCAAAACTCACCAGTTGGTTGCATGATGACATGGCTCGCCTGGAATTTGCAGGTCAACTCAATGATGCCCTAATACAACTACAATTGGATGTTGCACCATTTGGCAGCGAAATAGTGGCTTCCGGCAAGATCAAACTAACGAGTTTAAGCCTAACTCCGTTCGCGCAGCTGCTGCAACCCCATCTCAAAACGCTTGAGGGCCACCTCGACCTTGACCTGAACATTGAAACGCGTCAAGCCGCCGGCAGAACTATCGACCACTTCCAGAAAGGATCTGTGAAACTTCATCAGCTCCATACCCAGATAGCGGATGTGAAATTATCAAAGGAGGATCTGGCCTGGAATGGAGCTGTTCGGGTGAATCTTGCCAAATCTGAAGAAGGGATGAAGGTCAGCGCCGATGGTCAATTAAACGGATCGAAGTTAACTTTGGACAGTGAAAATGAAAATCTTATGCTTCGACAGGATAAGGCCAGCTGGAAGGGCAAAATCAACTACGTGCAGGATAACACCCAGCAGAAAATCAATACCGACGGCCAGATCAGTTTGGTCGGCCTCAAAATGGAATCGCCGCAGTTAAATCTTACCGAAGAAGGGCTCACCTGGCAGGGGCCCCTTCAATTTAATTCAAGCGCAGATACTAAAGGACAAAGGATTATCGCAGATGGTGTGCTCGACGGCAACCAATTGCAAATGAGCCTGCCGGGCCGCAAGCTCAAATTTGAACACCAGGGATTGTCCTGGAAAGGGCGTCTGGATACCGGTGAAACAAATGATTTTTCTGCAATCAAGTCCGAGGCGGACATCACTCTTAAAGACATAACAATTCTGCAGCCTGAAACCAACCAGCGTTTGCTCAATTCAAACCAATTCGACCTACAGGCTATCAAAATTGATGGCCTGAATACGGTCAATGTCTCGGGCATCGTATTGAACGGGTTGGCACTGCTCGCAGGACCCGAAGCCGCTTCATCATCTGAGACAGATCCCTCTCCGGTTCGTATCCAGGAAGTCAAATTAGGAAATATACGACTGTCGCAACAAAAAGATCTTGCCATCGATACGATCCAGTTGAGGGGTGTCAAAGGATTCTTACACCGCGACCGGGAAGGGAAATGGCCGGCCATCGACCGAATGTCATCCATTCAAAGTGACATTTCTCCTGATGATCAAACACAGCGAGCCTCTTCTGATAAGAATGCGGATCAGAAATCGGATTCATTTAAATATCGCATCGGGCAGGTTGGCATCTCAGGAGACAGCGGATTGCGATTCAGAGATGAAAGCGTTCAGCCGGCTTTTGATATCGACTTAAGCGTCTTAGAGGCGCGTCTTTCAGATCTCGACAACACCCAGTCGAAACTGCCTGCATCCATTAAACTGCTTGTTTCCGACACGGAAAACGCCCGCCTGTCGCTGGAGGGAACCCTACAGCCGTTCGCGGAGAAAGTCAGTTTGAATTGGGTCGGCAAAATCAAAGCTCTTGAGTTGCCGCACCTTTCCCCGTATGTCATCCGGAGCACTGGATACCGTTTTTCCAGTGGCGAATTAGAAGCCAACGTTCCCTTGAAAATTACTCAGAACGATTTAATCGGTGAAATCGATCTGATTTTGTATAATCCTAAGATAAGAAGGACCAAGACAGCAAACTCTGAAAAACAACAAAAGGGCATAATTCAACTGAATATGACCCTTCCATCGGCCCTGAAACTGTTGCGCGACAAGCAGAGCAACGTAAAACTCAACATTCCCATCAGTGGCAATACCAGTGATCCGCGGTTCAGTGTAACCGAAGCCATCAACCAGGCGTTGGCCAAAACCCTTCAGACCTCAGCGCTTTCGTATCTAAAGTTTATGCTAGGACCCTATGGCATCGGCATAACGGTTGCGGAAATGGCATATAAAAACGCTTTTAAAATTCGCCTCAATCCGGTACCATTTGCACCGGGAAGCGCCGAGCTTGATGAAGCGGCAATCGATTACCTGCAAAGAGTAGCCACCATTATGAAAGAATACCCGACGGTGCAGGTAAGTGTCTGCGGCGTGGCCACAGAAAGCGATCGCACATCTATTTCTGAAAGTATATCAACAAAAACAAGTAAACAATCGACAGCCCAAGAATTGGAGAACGGCAATAAAAATAAAACGCTCGTCCAGAAGGAAGCGACGACTTCAATCGCAACAGACGCTGTTCTTCTGGAGCTGGCTGAAAAGCGTATCGACCGTATCAAAGATCAACTGGTCAAAGTACACGGAACTGCAGCAAACCGAATTATCGACTGTACGCCTGAAATTGATAATGACGTAGATGCAAAGCCCCGGGTAAACCTTGAAATTTAGTGGGAGTGCTATCGCGCAAAAGAGGCGCCAATTACAATCCCTGTAACAACGGCAATACGATTAATTTAAAATAGTCCGGCCATCCCAAGGCTTCGGAGATGGCCAATGCCCGCTTCGATGATGAAGTTACGGCATTAAAAGAAGCCGGCGTGCAGGCCTATAATTTTTTTGACGAGGCCGGTGCCGGATTGGCCGAAGCGGCTTACGAAATACTGAAAGGCACAATGAAAGAAAAATCGTAGGAGAATAAAAATGAAAAAAGCCAACATCCTGTTCAATTTAGGCACTATCCTGGGTGCTGTTATTCTGTTGGCCGGACTGTTCACCACCGCCCGGGCAGAATCCAGCGTCGTATTGTCCGCCGGGCAAACCGTTTATGTTCCCATCTATTCCCATATTTACAGCGGCCTGAAAGGGCGCCCGTTTGAGTTGGCCGCCACGCTCAGCATTCGTAACACCGATCCCAAACATCCCATTATGCTGATGTCGGTCAAATACTTTGATTCGGATGGTAAGCTCGTCAAGGAATATCTGGGCAAACCGGCTGAATTAAAGGCCATGGCAACAACCCGCTATATTTTGACGGAGGGCGATACAACCGGGGGCTCGGGAGCCAATTTTCTGGTCAAATGGCAATCAAAAACAAAAATCAATCCGCCTTTAATTGAAGCGGTGATGATCGGCACCCGCTCCGGCCAGGGCATTTCATTTGTTTCGCGCGGTCAGGTGATTAGCGAGTAACATCAATTACCATAGTTCATGCAAACCGGCCTCGGCAACTATCATTCAAATATTGAGGTTTACTTTTCTTGACAACGACATCCTAATCTTATTAGAGTAATTTTTTTTAACCATATTGAGAGGGAAAAACTCAAGATATGCAAAATCAATTCTGCAAACCCTTTGTGCATGCGCTGTGGGGATTAGTGCTCCTCCTGGCCATTTCAGCCTGCCGAGAAGAGCCGCCGCCACCGCCTAAACCCATCCGTGCCATCAAAGCTATCACCGTTTCCGAGCAGGCCTCCGGCCGGTTGAGGACATTTTCCGGTGTCGTTGAAGCTGCCGACAGATCCAGCATCAGCTTTGAGGTTTCGGGTAACGTTCGCGAGGTGCGCGTCGATGTGGGCGACCGCATCACCAAAGGCCAGGCCCTGGCCGTCCTGGATAAGCGCACCTATAACCTGAATGTCAGGGCCGCCGAAGCCGAGGTGGGCCGCGCCAAAGTCCAGCTGGCCGATAAGCGCAATGACCTGGACCGTTTCCAACGCATCAACAAACAGGACCCCGGTGCTGTTAGCCAGGCAGCCTTAGATCAGTCTCAAGCCGCGGTCGACAGCGCTATCAAACAGGTTCAATTCTCTGGTTCCCAGCTGAAACTGGCGCTACGCGACCTGGAGAAAACCGTTCTACGGGCGCCGTTTGACGGGGTGATTGCCACCCGCAATGTGGAGCCGTTTTTTGAGGTCGCCCGGGGCCAGAAATTGTTTGATGTTTTTGAGAACACCGGCATGGAAGTTGCCGTGAGTATCCCTGAAGATGCCATCGATGATATCCGGATGGACCAAAAGGGGGATATCCAATTTTCAGTCATTGCCGACCGCACCTATCACGGACGGGTGACCGAGATCAGCAAAGTGGCCGGCACCGCCAATGCGTTTCCGATCAAACTAACAGTCGAAGACCCGGATCAGCGCATTCGCCCGGGCATGACCGCTCGCGTGACCCTGATGCTTTCGAGCGATGATGATAAATCAGCTTACCTGATACCCATATCGGCGATTGCACAACGGGGGGGTACCCTCAAAGGCTCGGTATTTATTTACGACCCCCAAACATCGACCGTCAAGAAATCGCCGGTCGCAAGTAACAGCGTACGCGGCAATAACGCCGTCATTGCCGAAGGGATAACGGCCGGCGACATCATCGCCGTGGCCGGCGTCAGTTTTCTGGAAGACGGGCAGAAGGTCAAGTTAATGGAGCCCGAGAAGCAGAAAGAGGAGGATTTTGAGATTAAAAAGGCTGAATAATCGCAGCGTTCTAACCACAAACTCGCCCGCCTCGCCTGAGTGAGCGGCTTCCCTCTTCGCATGAACTTCGCCGGACAAGCGCGATGGCAGGCGCGGGACACAAAGATCACAAAGGTTTTATAATTGCGGATTTTAGATTTCGGATTGCAGATTGAAATATCAGATCGGCTACGCATTTAAAATCCGCAATCCGAAATCTGCATTCCGAAATTTTATTCACTCCATTACTCCACCACTCCAAATCGCTTCGTGAAATCACTATAAC
>JASFGH010000302.1:0-5495 GCA_050123865.1 Desulfobacterales bacterium
ATGATTTTAAACAGTACATGCAGATCAACCAGGAAAAAATTCTGTCTAAAGAATACCGCCGGTTCGAATGTTCCCTGGTTGCCCGAGACGGCCGGCCCATTCCGGTCCTCGTCCACGGCAACACGTTACGCGACGACCGTGGCCACGTCATTGGAAACATGGCTTTTGTGACCGACATGACCGAGCAGAAAAAAGCCCTGGCGCTGGCGGCAGAGGTCCAAAAAAGCTTACTTCCCCAGACGAACCCCCGGGTTCAGGGCCTGGATGTGGCCGGGAAAAACGTTTCCTGTGAGGAAATCGGCGGAGATTATTTTGACTTTCTGGGCAACAAAGAATATCCGGATGCACCTTTTAGCATTGTGGTGGGTGATATTACCGGCCACGGCGTCGATGCGGCTCTGTTAATGACTTCCGCGCGCGCCTTTTTGCGTATGCGCGCGGCTCAGTCCGGAAACATTTCCGACATCATCACGGAAATGAATCGTCATTTGGCGCTGGATGTTTTGGATACCGGCCGCTTTATGACGCTTTTTTATATGGCCATTGATCCACCTAATGATCATCTCCAATGGGTTCGCGCCGGTCATGACCCCGCCATTCTCTACGACCCGACGCAAAACACATTTGAGGAATTGGCGGGCACCGGAATCGCCCTGGGCGTCAAAGATGATTTCCGATATGAAACCTACCGCAAGACCGGTCTGGCCGACGGGCAGATCGTTGCCATCGGCACCGATGGGATCTGGGAAGCCTGCAACCCCAACGGGGAAATGTTCGGTAAAAAACGATTTCAGAATGTGATCCGGGGATATTCCGGGGAAAACGCCAGCGATATATTAAGCGCTGTTTATGACGAGCTGGACCACTTTACCAAGGGACTAAAGTCAGAAGATGATATTACGCTGGTAGTCGCCAAAGTCCAAAATCCAGTTTAAACCTAATGATCGCTTCTTTCAGAAGCGATCGGTGTCAGGTGTCAGTGTTCAGGTGTCAGTCTTTTAGAGTACAGAGGTCAGAGGTCAGAAGCCAGAAAGACAGATATAAAAAGCTTAAAAAGGAATATTTCTATCTGACTTCTGTCATCTGCTTACTGACACCTGACACCCGACACCTGATTGTGCCTGACACTGGCTTACGCGGCCGTAGCTTTCCAAGTGAAGGCTGGACTCCTGGCACATTTAATTAGGAGCGGCGCGAGTCTGATGAGCCATCACAGTTGGGACAGCAATCCGAAACCACCGGCAGCGGTTCAGACAGCTTTTTTTCAGGCTCAGGTATGGTTTCTGCCGGTTTGAAGCGTGCCCGCAGAGCATGCCAGATGGGTTTAACCGACATTCCCAGAATAATCAGCGCACCGAGCACCCCCACCCAATGCGGTACAATTTCCGATGCCTGACCGACCACCGCCTGGGCTGAAATGCCTAAAAATGCGTACAGCTGATCGACGATCAAACCGAATAAGACGGCGCAAACCGCAATGGATGTCAGGTAAATTGCGGTGGCCCGCTTGCCCAGCACACCGGTCAAGACCGTTAAAGAGGCGATGTTGGTCGCCGGTCCGGCTAAAAGAAATACTAGTGCAGCACCCGGGCTGACCCCTTTTAGAATCAAAGCTGCGGCGATGGGTGTCGAGGCTGTTGCACAGATATACAGCGGAATGCCGACCGCCAGCATGATCAGCATGGCGGGCAGTCCGGCACCCAGGTATTGACTGAACATATCCGGCGGGATCAATACCGTAATCAACCCGGCCAGCACCATTCCGATCATAAACCAGCCGGCCAGGTCTTCCCAGAGATCATCAATAGCAAAGCGCATACCCGCATAAAGCTTCTCGCCAAATGTATGATGGTGCTGATGCTCTTCCGGTGAGCAATTTTCACCGTCACAGCAGCCATCCACCGGGCAGCTCAAATCCGGCGTAATGCGGGTTGTTTCATTGTTTGAACCAAAAAGGTTTTCGGTAATGCCGGCAACCGCTGCGGTGACAAAAGCCACCACCGGGCGCGCGACGGTCATGATGGGATCCAGCAAAGCATAGGTGATGGAAATCGAATCCACACCGGATTCGGGGGTTGAAATCAAAAATGCGGTGGTAGCGCCATTGCTGGCACCCTGTTTGCGCAGCGACACGGCCGCGGGCAGCACGCCGCACGATCACAATGGAATGGGGATACCAAAAAATGCGGATTTTAGGACGGATTTAAAACGACCCTGCCCCAGATGCGTGGCAATCGAGCTGGGGTTTAGAAAGACCCTCAACAGTCCGGCCACCACTAATCCAAACAAGATGTAAACCGACGCATCAACCAACAAATCCCACGTTGCCAGCAATATTTCGACAATAAAGTTCAATTTGTGTTCCTCAATAGAAAAGGGGTCAGTGTTCAGGTGTCAGGTGTCAATAAACAGATTACAGAGGACAGAAAGGCTTTTTTATTCTCTGTTCTTCCATCTGTCTTCTGTCGTCTGACCTCTGTCCTCTTAAAAATTGATCATTCTGATACATGCTCGAGCCCTACATTCAGCAATTCCGCCACATGTTCATCATCCAGTGAATAATAGATCACCTGGCCCTCCCGCCGGCTTTTCACCAGGGCCAGATCTCTGAAGCGCCGCAGTTGATGAGAAACGGCCGACTCGGACAGCCCCACAAACGCGGCGAGGTCACAGACGCACATTTCCACATTTTTGAGCGCCATGACGATCTTCAGCCGACTGGGATCTCCCAGGATCTTATAAATCGACGACAGGCGTTCAATCTCTTTCTCTGATACGGTGTCTCTGCGCGCCTGCTCGACCCGGTCCATGTGGATCACCCTGACCTGGCAGTCTTCCCCGTCTTGACATTTGGCTTTTACCGAACCCATTACCACTCCTTGAATATATGAACAGATACTCAAGTAAGCTCTTTTCACGCTTTTGTCAATCTTTAATTTAGGTTATCCGTTAAGCCCGTTGAGCCCATTCGGCCCGTTCATAGAGGAAAATGAAGTCCTTTTACAGCTTTTTTTCGGCTTAACGGGCTCAACCGGCAACCGGCCAACCCACGATAGAAGACGCATTTTTTTAACAGGTTCTTAACAGTTACGTAACTTTATGATAACAAAAGCATAATATATTCCTTAGCCGGAGACAAATATTAAGATTCTGTTAGGATCGATTAATTAACCCAAAATCAATTTTGGAGCTAAACAATGGCAAAGGAAAAAATACTGGTGGTCGAAGATGAAGCGGATATCCTCGAACTGGTACGCTATAACCTGTCACGTGAGGGTTATAAGGTCACCGGGACCCTGACGGGTGAAGACGCACTTCGCAAAGTCCGTTCAGATCCGTTTGATTTGATTGTGCTGGATTTAATGCTGCCGGGCATGGATGGACTTGCCTTTACCAAGACGCTTAAAAATGATTCCAGACTGCGCAGCATTCCGATTGTCATGCTGAGCGCCAAAGGCGAAGAGGCCGACATCGTTACCGGTCTGGAACTGGGGGCAGATGACTACATTACAAAGCCTTTCAGCCCGAAGGTCATGATCGCCCGGGTACGCGCGGCACTCCGCCGCCACAAGGAAGAGCCGCAAGATGAAATGGCGATTGTCAAAATCCATGATCTTGAAATCAACCCCGGCCGCCGAAACGTTCTGGCAAAAGGGGAGTCCGTTGATTTAACCTACACCGAATTTCAGGTTCTGCTGCTGCTGGCCAGACGTCCCGGCTGGGTATTTACCCGCTCGCATATCGTAAATTCGATCCGCGGCAACGATTACCCGGTTACAGATCGCAGTGTTGATGTGCAGATTGTAGGACTGCGTAAAAAGCTGGGCACCTATGGAAAATATATCGAAACCGTAAGAGGTGTCGGCTATCGGTTCAAGGAGACCCCATGAAAAAGCGCAGACGCCTTTTATGGCGGCTTTTTCCTTCCTATTTATTGATCACGCTTATTTCTTTGCTGGCCGTCAGCTGGTATGCCTCCGAGGCTATGCGCCAATTTTTCCTGGACCAGACCGCCACAGATCTGAAAGCCAGAGCAGCCCTGCTTGAAAAACAGATTACATCGTTCTTAACACCTTTGGATGCTGAGGCCATCGACTCCATCTGCAAGGAAGCCGGACGGCTCTCGGCCACCCGCATCACGGTCATACTTCCGGATGGAAAAGTGATTGGCGATTCACGCGAAACCCCCCGTCTGATGGATAATCATGCCAACCGGCCGGAAATCCTGTCCGCACTGGCCGGCCAGACAGGTCAATCAATGCGTTTCAGCAACACGCTGATGCAGCGCATGCTGTATGTCGCCGTACCGATCAGAGACCAACAGAATGTTTTAGCCGTGCTGCGCACATCTTTGCCGGCAACCGCTGTGGAGACTGAAATTCGATCAATCCAGCTCAAAATTGCGCTGGGCGGATGCATTATCGCACTATTGGCGGCCGGCATCAGCTGGGTGGTCTCCCGACGCATCAGCCAGCCGATCGAAGAAATGAAAAAAAGTGCCGAACATTTCGCAGCCGGTGATTTGAGCCATCGCCTCATGCCGCCTGATACGGAAGAAATGGGGGGCTTGTCCGATGCCATGAATCAGATGGCCGCCCAGCTCAACGATCGCATTGAAACCATCATCAACCAGCGCAATCATCTCGAAACCGTGCTGGCGAGCATGCTCGAAGGCGTTATTGCCATCGACACCCAAGAGCGCATCGTCAGCATTAACCATGCGGCCGCCCGGCTTTTTGAAAATGAACCGGTAGATTGCCGGGAAAAAAGTATTCAGGAGATCATCCGCTCTCCGGCATTGCAGCAGTTTATCCGGGCAGCGCTCAGCAACACAAACCCGACCGAAAAGGACATCACGGTATTTCAAAATGAAGAACGCGTTCTCGGCGTCAAAGGCTCTCCTATTTTAGACGCAAATCAGCACCAAATCGGCACTCTGGTGGTATTTCACGATGTAACCCAGCTGCGGCGCCTGGAAAACATGCGGCGCGATTTTGTAGCCAATGTCTCACATGAAATCAAAACCCCCTTGACCGCCATAAAGGGGTTTGTTGAAACCCTGCAACAGGGCAATGTTGAAAAGAAACAGGAAAAGGAACGCTTCCTGGGTATTATTCAAAAACACGTGGATCGCTTGGACGCCATTATCGAAGATTTGCTGGCGCTGTCTCGAATTGAGCAGGAAGACGAAAAGAAAGAGATTAAATTTGAGTCGGTTAAAATTGCAGACATTTTTCAGGCTGCCATCCAATTGTGCCGGCCAAAAGCCGAAAAACAAAACATCCGTCTCGACATTGACTGTGAAAAGGATGCCACTGCCTTTTTTGACCCCACCCTGATCGAGCAGGCGGTGGTTAATCTGCTGGATAATGCCATTAAATTCAGTGAACCGCAAAGTACGATTCATGTCAAATCCCATCGCCAGGAAGATGAGATAATCATCAGTGTTCAGGACCATGGTATCGGCATAGCCCAAAAGCATCTGCCGAGACTCT
>JASFGH010000303.1:0-5489 GCA_050123865.1 Desulfobacterales bacterium
ATCCTTAAGAAAGTTAGTAAATCATAAAATCCATCAAACTAAATGGGGAAAATTGATGACGGAATGCAAAAATACAGTGAGCTGCACAGCGGTCAAAACTTTGTCCGTCTTGGCGGTTTTTGTGGTTCTTTGCTCCTGCCATGCCTTTGTAAAAGACACCCCCCAGACTGGTGTCGGACAGCAGGCGCGTAAGCTCAACATCATCGGTCACCGTGGCGCAGCTGGACTTGCACCTGAAAATACGTTGTCGGCCTTTGCCCGGGCGTGTGAGATCGGGGTTGATGCTGTAGAGTTCGACATTCTGCTGACAGCAGATCGCAAAGCCGTGGTGTATCATGATTTCAAGCTAAAGCCGGAACTCACTCGGACGCCTGATGGTAAATGGTTGGCATCCGCCTCGCCGCCAGCGATCCAAGACCTGAAATTGCAAGACCTCAAAACATATGATGTCGGCCGACTGAAACCCGGCACCCGTTATTCTCGACGCTATCCCGAGCAAACACCCGTTGATGGCGAGCGCATCCCGACGTTACGCGAGGTCATTGGATTGTTTAAAAGACAGTGTGACACGGCAACCCAACTCTGGATCGAAATTAAAACAACGCCGGAAAAATCTGACCTGACGCCGTCACCGGAAACTGTCAGCGAGATGGTGGTAAAGATATTGCGTGAAGAAAAGATTGCAGACCGCGCCCGTATTCTTTCTTTTGACTGGCGCAATCTGGTGCATGTACAGAAAATCGCCTCCGATATTTCAACCGTCTACCTTTCCCTTGAAGGAAAGCACTTGAACAACATAAAGCCCGGTCAACCCGGGGCTTCTCCGTGGATGGCTGGGCTGGATATCGATGATTTTTCCGGATCAATTCCACATGCGGTTCAGACGGCCGGCGGGCGCTATTGGGCCCCTTACTATAAGCATGTGACCATCAGCAATATTCAAAAGGCGCATCATTTAGGCATACAGGTATTTGTGTGGTCGCCTGACTCACGTTCGGAAATGGAACGCCTGATTGACATGGGAGTCGATGGCATCATCACCAACCGTCCGGATATTCTCAAGGCGGTATTGAAAGACTTGAAATTATAACTTTCGACTGAAATTAAGCGGAATTATTTATCAATGCGGTTATCAAAGGTGTTATTATTGTGGAATACGTATAGGAATCTAACAATTTTTACTACCGTCTAAATTTAATCTTACGTGCCTTAGCCGAAACTTTTAGAACACATCAAAATTATTGTATATTTCATTCAACAGTCTAAAATTTCGGCCCTAATTGGATCCGCCGAAAATTGTCCTCTGAATAGCCGCTTCAATCTCAGGCGTTGGTTTCCATATATATCGATCATCAAATCTCTTTTTAGCAAATCTGTGTTTCACATCGATAACCCCGCCAGATTTTGGCTCCGGAACGATTGGCTCCAACGTATCCATCACCAATCGAGTGGCTTTTTCTCTTTCGCTTGCATCCAAGCGACCCTTCGAATCAAAAGTCAAAAACGAATACTCAGTCATCAAAATCTCAACTGGTTTTCGATTCATCATTTCCAGCACGATCAATGCATAACGGATTCTTTTGCCTGCGTATTGCATTAAGCCTTTATCTGGATGTCCTTTGATGAGTCGGTTATATCGTTTTAGCGACAAACGCTTTAAAGAGTCATCTTCCTCTACAATGAAGATTCTTGTTCCCAGTCCCATGATTTATGCCTTTGTGATATGGTCCATTTATGCTGGCCAAGGCCGGAAAATCATTAATCCATAACAAACAAGGAGGTGTCAAATGAAAGTTTCCCAGGCAATCAAACCGTATCAAGAGTATCATAGAGCCAATTCAAAAAAAAATACGCTCAAAAATTATGAGTTTCTTTTCACCCGCTTCTCAGACGAATTTAGTGATCGAGAACTGGAATCCATCACCCCCCGATGAAATTCTGTCCTTTCTGACCCGGTGCACCGAAGGAACCAAACAAACCACAAAGCGCAATCGCTACTCCTGCCTTAAAGCCTTTTTCAATTATATCCGCAACACCATCGATTTTGAGATCCAAAATCCTTGTGACACAACGATTCTGAGAAAAATATTTAGGGCCAGCCGTCCTGAGCAGTGGAAAATTATCGAAAAAGACTCAATCGATGAAATCATTTTCAGAACAGCCAATCCACGCAACCGTATCATGTTGGAGCTTATTGCCAAAGGCGGAATGCGAATTGGGGAGGTTCTTAAAATCCGTCCTACCGATGTCAAAGACCGTAAGATCACATTACCGGATCCAAAAAGTGGCAGGGAATCCGAAATCGTGTACATTCCTCAAAAAATCGCAGACCGACTTCGGGAATATATTCAAGATAAAGGTTACAGACGTGGAAGCGATTAGATGGATAGAAAACTTGTATGCTTAAATACGGAAGGGGCAATGCTGTTTTAGCATTGCCCCTGATATCTATCATTTCCCGGTTTGTTATATTTCTTTCGCCAACCTGAAAAATTTCGGCTTTTTGAGATTTCACCAGTATAGCCGTAGTCAAACAAAAACAAACTGTATCCACCACCACAATATGTTGTGGCCTTCGAAATCTTAAATTCTTTGAAGTGATTATAGATTTGTTACCCAACCTTTTCTTTTCGAAGTTCTGCCAGATCGCATAAATTTTGCCCCCCGCCCATGACTGAATATCAGATACTTAAATTGACAATCTTGTATCAATTCCGAGAACTTTTCGGTGATGGTAGTCTGAATACCTTTCATTCTGTCTGCTTTGAATCGACGATACCTTGCCATTTCCAGGCACCATTCTCTTTAACTATATGCAGGTCATCAGGCAAACGGAGTTCACCCAGTGCGCTGCCCGCGATATAGCCATGCACCCGATGGGCTGCACCATTTCGTTGCACTCCAGATACATGCAGTTGTACACCGGAGCGTCCCTGCAAAAAAGGTTTGAGGCGTTCGGCAAAAAGCTCTCTCCCCCCTCCGGCCAATTGGAATGTCTCGGCAAAACAATCCTTTCCGAATAACGAAGAGTCCCCAACCAGGGGACCGGAACAGTTATCCACGAACTGTTGCTGTTCCTCACTCAGCTCAGCATCAAAATAGTCATCGCGATCCAGCAGGGCGGTCTTCTCCGGCAACCCGAGCCATCTCCAACGACCTTTCAGTTTAATTAAATTCTCCAGTGGCCACACACCATCTAAGCCTGCGAAAATATTTATGAAATCAAATTTGACAGTACCTCGCAGATATGCCCTGTTATTTTCAATCCGAATTTTGGAAATGTGAACATATTCCAGATGAGGCGCGCCAGGGCGAAACATTATAGGATACGGGGTGTCATAGATGTCTCGACCAAAGAAATTCAGCTCGTAATCGTATGCGCGGGCATAATTTGCAGCGATACGTCTGGGGTCACTGCTGGCGATATCCAGTGCAAATTGATTGAAGAAATCCAATATGTCTTTTGGCACGGGTGTGGAGAAAACATAATTCGGCGCTAGTATGTCGGTAGGGCGCTCTGACTCTTTTTGTGACTTCAGCTCCGGCTTGGCCACCATCCCCGCTGTGTCAGGCGTTTCCAAAACAGCTTCGATAATTAGATGCAGCAGTCGGTCATGCCCATTATCTTGCGGCAGAGGAAAACGGCTTGTCGAGGTCGTTACCACCACCACATGCAAAGTCGGCACCAGGATAAGATATTGCCCCCCATCACCTCGCACCACCAAACTCTCATGCCCCCTGATGGTTGTCTTAACCCAGCTGCCCCCCGGAGCGTTATCTATTCCAGCGTGAGGGACTTGGAAAAATAACCAGCGAACCCATTTTGCGGAGACAATCCGCTGACCATCCCAGGCCCCTTCCTGGGCCAGAAGATAGCCTATCTTGGCAAGAGCCAGCGCTTTGAGCTGAAATCCGACCATTGGATCGCGTGGCAGGTCGTCATCGTCGGCTGCGTAAGTCGCAATTCCCAGAGGTTGGAACAGATAACGGTCAGCAAAATTGAATACGCTCTGACCGGAAACCTGTTCAATCACCTGGCTCAATAAATACGCTGCGGCAAAGTTTATTGCTGGTTGGCGCCTTGTCTGTTGCCGGGATATTACTCGCAGACTGGCCCCGATTCGATCTCCGGCGTAAAACAAATTCCAATATTCCGGATTCTCGGCACCCCAGAGAAGTGGTGCCTGTGCCCTTAGCAGGTGGCTTAGCGTCAGCGACGCTGTACCATCGGTCAGGGTTTGCGTCAGATGTTTTTGGAAAAAAGCAGATAGGGGTTGCTCCGGCCCCTGGATCAATTGATGATCGATGGCGATACCGATCAACACCTGCAGAAGCGGGAGATTCAGGGAATGCAAGTAATCCGTCGCTTTGGGACCACCGAGCCAGTAGTATTTTTCGACTACCGTCTTGCCGTTGCGAAGCATCAACAGGCTTCGCGCGGTGGGTAGCCGCTTGTCAACGTAATTGAGAGCTTTGGTCAAACGGATCGGGTCGATGCGCTGCGTTTCCGGTTCCGCCGGATGCCATTGTTTCTTGTCAAAATGCAATGTCTTTTGAGGATAAAGGACATAGCATAAGTATACCATCACTGTTATAGCTGCAAGACAGACCAGGTAAAGTCCAATATACTTGAGGATCTTTTTCATAAATTTCATATGTTTTGCGCCCTCTGAACATCAAAGTGTTTCAAAGAATCCATCTGCCCGGTCCCATAAAACACCCGCAACAGGGCCGGTGCGAGCATTACATCGGCCAGAAAAGCCACGAGTAACGCAATGCCCAGGACCAATCCGAAATCAGCTACCACTTTCAGGTCACTGAATAGTCGCATCCAGAAACTGGCAACCAGAATCAGTGTTGTTGCCAGCAAGGCGCGGCCTGCGGATTTTAAAGTCTCGCTGACAGCAAAGTTGATATCACCTGATATCACGTAGTACTTGCGGAAGTTATGGAAAAAATGGATGGTGTCGTCCACAGCCAATCCTATGAGGATGCTGCCGCCAATCAGGTTGTATGTATTCAGCGGGATGTCCAGATATCCCATAACGCCCAGGGCAATGACAATCGGTAACAGATTGGGAATCATGGCTAATAGTCCCAGACGCACATCTCCAACGGCCAGGATCATTAATACCGTAATCAGCAGGAATCCCGTGCTGTAACCGATGGCCAGGCTGGTCATCATCGTATTAATGATGCCGGAATTGATGGCCGCAACACCGGTTACCGCCAAGTTGACACCGGAGTCGAACAATGCTGCGGCCTTTTCCCGCACCCGTACAATGAAATCAGCATCATGGGCAGCATCCCTCCAGTACATCATGGCGGTCAAACGACCTATACGTAAGTCAGCATCAGTGTATTTCTGCAGGGTCTCAGGGACAATGCGACCGATGTGATCGAATTGCTCAGCCAGGGCCGGTTCGTTTTTAGGATTCGGGCATGGGCTCTGATCCCGTCGTGTTGTTGCACAAGAGATTTCCTTGATG
>JASFGH010000304.1:0-5452 GCA_050123865.1 Desulfobacterales bacterium
GCAAGCTCACTGCCGCCGCCCAGGGACAACCCGTCGAGCAGCGCAATCGTGAGCTTGTCCGAATTTTCAATATCGAGCAGCAGCTCGTGTCCCCTGCGGGTGAATTCAGCGATTTGGTCTATTTGGTCCGATTTGATTCTGTCCACAAAATATTTGATATCCGCTCCGGCCACAAAAGCCTTGCCGGCACCCTGAAATACAATGGTCTTGACAGCGGCGTCTGCTTTGGCTTCTTCAAACCGCTGTCTGAGCTGCGCAACCACTGTTTCATTTAAAGCATTCATGGCTTCGGGGCGATTGATTGTGATATACGCCACGGCATCTTTGACTTCCAGATCCACAAAGTTAAAAGCAAATGGTTTGCCGCTCTCATATTGTTGTGCCAGAACCTGCGGCATCTTAAAATCAGGATATTTTTGGGTGATGGTCTCAACGGCTTGGTATGTTTTTTGGATGCCGATCTTATTCATGATCTCAAAGGGGCCCATCAGCCAGCGCAAACCGATTTTGGCGCCCCGATCGGTATCCTCGATAGAAGCAACGCCTTCATCCACCAGCGCCGCCGCCACTCCGAGGCAAACGCCGTAAAAGCGATCTTTAACTTCTTCGAGTTTAGAGTCATCTACATCACCGCTTAAATCCCAATTTTCATTTTGATCCTTCTGGTCTTTGATGATCTCGGCGGTGGCGTAAAAGGGTCCCAGCTCGTTTCCCAGGGTGGTGGAAGCATGCACCGCAATGGGGATGCCGGTGACATTCATGAGCTCAAAAGGCCCCATGCCAATTTTAAATGCCTGCTTGGCGGCTTCTTCAATGGTGGGGATGTCGGCCACGTCTTCTTCCAGCATGCGGGCAGCTTCGTTTAAAAAGGGCACAAAAAAGCGGTTAACGGCAAAGCCGGGCGCATCTTTGACGACGATGGCGGTTTTACCGTGCAGCTTGGCTGCCAGAAGCGATTTTTCCACTGTTGCGGCACTGGTCTTTTCGTGGGGAATTACTTCCAACAAGCGATTTTTAGCCGGGTGGTAAAAATAATGCAGCCCGATAAAACGATCCGGCCGAGAGGTTTTATTGGCAAATTCATGAACGTAAAAACTGGAAGTGTTGGTGGCTAGAATGGTCTTATCAGAGCAGATGCGATCCAGTTTGTCGAAAAGATCAAATTTCACCTGCTTGTCTTCAAAGACAGCTTCAATGACCAGGTCGGCATCGGCCACTATTTCAAAATCACAGGTGCCAATGATGCGTGAAAGGACATCATGCAGCTGCTCTGAGTTGAGAATTTTGCGCTCAACGGCTTCTTTGAGGGTTTGTCGAATGGTATTAATGCCGCGTTCGACAAGTTCCTCTTTTATATCCACCATAACGACATTGATGCCCTCCTGGGCAATTTTTTGAGCAATACCGCTACCCATATTCCCTGCACCAATAACCGCAATTTTGTTGATCTGTGACATAGTCATTCCTCGGTTAGTTTTATTGGTTGGATTTGTTCAATTGGTTCGATTCGTTCACATTTTAACGAATTTAACCGATAAAACCAATGGAACTAATCAAACATAATGATTTACTTATTCTTCCAAACCGGTTTGCGCTTTTCTTCGAAGCTTTTGATGCCTTCGAGCACATCATCGGTTTTCATCAATGTGTTCAGAAACAGTTCGCTGACACTGTTAATGGCCTGGGGGAAGGGCAAACCCAGGTGCTTTTTGACGGCCTGTTTATTCAATCGAATGATCAGGGGGCTGTTGTATTGAATTTCCATAACGAGTTTATCGGTGATATCGGCAAGCTGATCATCGGCGACAGCGTAATTAACCATTCCCATCTGCCGGGATTCTTCAGCGCTGTAGCGTTTGCCGGTGGTGCAGATTTCGATGGCCTTGGCAGGTCCCACCAGATGGGGCAGGCGAATGGCCGCATAGGGCGGCAAAAAGGCAAGCTTGATTTCCGGCTGGCCGAACAGCGCACTTTCGGCGGCCACGATGATATCACAGGCAATGGCAAGCTCCATGCCGCCGCCCAGACAGGCGCCGTGCACCGATGCAATCACGGGAACATCGAGCCGGTCGATCAGTTCAAAAATGCGATTAAATGTATCGATCATTTGAGGCGCACGATCCGGTTTGTGGTCGGCGACTTCAACACCGGCACAAAAGCTGGCCCCGGCACCATTGATCACCAGGCATTTGATTGTATCATCAGTTAATAGACCTTCCAGTTCGGCAATCAGCTCATTCATCATGTTAATGTCCAAGACATTATGCTTGGGCCGATCGAGCGTAATTCGCGCGACGCCGTCAGTTTTTTCGACTTTCAAATACTGATATTCGCTCATGATTTTAGTTCCTTTGCACTACAGGTTATTTCACCACGAAGTCACGAAGGGCACAAAGTTCACAAAACACAAAATGTGAAACATCATCTATATTTTTTTGAAAACATAGTTCAGTTGCCCATTCGGCAGCTCATTGACGACCGTTTGCATCTCCATGCCGACCTGGATTTCATCATCCTTGAGGTCCGGGGCAATTCGACCAAACACCTTATAGTCACCATAATCCAAAAGGGCGATGCAGTAAGGGACATCTTCCTCGAATCCGATGGGTGCATATTGCAATTTGCTAAAGCTCACCAGTTTACCTTTGCCGCTGACTTCAAACCACTCTACATTACTGGCAAGACATTGATGGCAATCCATCCGCGGCGGAAAGAAGGACAAGCCGCAATCTTTGCACCGCGTGCCCATGATCTTGTTGTCTTTCAGATAATCGATAAAATCATTGGTTTTCGTGATGGCAGTGAAACTGACTGTGCCGAATTGTTTGAATCGATCATCTACATCTTTCTTTTTGCTCATCATCTATCTCCGATTGACAGTTGAAGTCTTAAAATTGATATTAATCACGAAAACACGAAATTCTAAAAGCACGAAATTTATTTATTTTTTTATTCGTGTTTTGACCCTTTCGTGCTTTCGTGGTGAGAAAATTTTACTAGCGACCGAGAATGGTCACATTGCCATACAAGCCCACACCTCCGATGTTATGAACCAGACCGATCTGTGGATCTTTAACCTGGATATCGCCGGCTTCCTCCCTGAGCTGCAGGACGATGGTTCGGATCTGGGAACCGCCGGTGGCGCCAATGGGGTGACCTTTAGATAAGAGACCCCCGTCAACATTCACCGGGATGCTGCCTTCCTGATAGGTTTCTTTGGCTCTGATCAATTCTTTACCTTCGCCCGGTTTGGCGAACCCCAAATTTTCATAGGCCATCATTTCGGCGATCGTAAAACAGTCATGCACTTCAGCGACATCAATATCTTTGGGGCCCACACCGGCCATCTCATAGGCTTGCTGGGCCGCCTGTTCGGCGACGCTTAACCCGGTAAACAGGTCTCTGCCTGCTAAGTTGACTGTCGTGGTGGCTGAGCCGACACCCAGAATCCAGACCGGTTTGTTCGAAAAGGCTTTAGCCTTTTCTTCGCTGGTCACAATAATGCAGGAGCTGCCGTCGGCATTGGCACAGCAATCTCCCACGCGCAGCGGGCTGGCTACCGGACCGGCCATGCGGTTTTCCGGATCTTTAAACATCTCGAATTCAACCGGTTTACGATAAACAGCTCGATCATTTAACTGGCCGTAAGTTGCCGCCTTGACCCGGATCAACGCCAGATCGTCCAGGGTGGTACCGTATTTTTCCATATGGGCATTAGCGTACATGGCATAATAGGCCGGCATCATGGTGCCAAAAGGGCTTTCCCACTGGATATCAGCTCCCCGGCCCATGCGCTCCTGGGATTCTGAGGAAGAGATCTCCGACATTTTCTGGAACCCGATCACGGCCACCGCATCGTGCAGGCCCGATTTGACCAGCGAATAGGCCAGCTTCAATCCCGTGCTGCTGGAAGAGCACAGGGTTTCGACATAAAAGGTCGGCTGCGGATTCAGACCCAGATATTCCGCAAACACACCGGCCGGTGAACGCTGTTTGTCATATTCGGGTGCCGAGCAAATGATGGAAGCATCGATGTCCGTTGTTTTCATCTGGGCATCCTGCATAGCTTCCATGAATCCTTCAAATACCAGCTCCCGGATAGATCCCGGATAGCTCCTGACAAATGTACTCTGTCCAACTCCAATAATTCCTACTTTTCCCATATCAGTCTCCTATCAAAGGCTAACAATCGCTAAATGTAAGCTGTTTTTTTAGGTTTTAATTGGTGTACACATATTACTGTTCAACCGGAGACAAATCCGAAGCACGAATGTCTAAATCCGAAACAAATCCTAATATCGAATAATCTATAGATCAATTGTAAACGCTATATATACTGGCCGCCATCTACCTTAATAACTTCCCCAGTAATATGCTTGGCACGGTCAGATGCCAGAAAACTTACCAGGTAGGCCAGGTCTTCGGGTTGTCCGACCTGTTTCAGAGCGCTTTCAGCCATGGCCATATCGATAATCTTATCTCTGGCTTCCGATTTCTTCAGCATCGCGGTTTCGATCAGGCCCGGGGCTACGGCATTAACCGTGACGCTAAAGGCGCCGAGTTCCTTTGCCAGAGCCTTGGTGAATCCTATGATGCCGGCCTTGGATGCAGAATAATTGGTCTGGCCGAATTTTCCGCGCAGCCCGTTAATGGAGGTCACGTTAATGATGCGACCGTATTTTTGCTCCTTCAATAGGGGGGCCACCTGGCGGGTGAAGTTAAAATAACCTTTCAGGTTGACTTCTATTACCCGGTCCCATTGTTCTTCGGACATTTTCCAGGATACGCCGTCCCAGTTCATACCGGCGTTGTTGACCAGAATGTGCAAACTGCCGAATGCCTCAACAGCAGCCTTGACCACTTTTTCAGCGTCGGCAAACGAAGCAATATCACATTGGACCGCCAGGGCCTTGCGACCCATCGCCTGAATTTCTTCTGCATATTTCATGGCTTCGGCTTCGTGTTTGCGGTAGGTCAAACAAACATTGGCGCCTTCACTGGCCAATTCGAGGGAGGCGGCGGCACCGATTCCCTGTGAGCCTCCGGTCACCAGCGCATTTTTACCTTCAAGTAGCATTGGATCCTCCTCATGATGTGAAAATAACCGTTTCAAAATTCAAAACGGAATAATGTTTATGTCAACGGATTATCGAATTCTATTTTCTCAAAGTCTGGAAAGGCCATTTTAGGTTGTTGAAACTATTGCATTATCGGTGACTTGGTAAAATATCGAAGTTAGATTAAAGCTGGACCTGCTTTAAGTCAATAAAAATTCTTGACATGCATATAGTTACATTGTAGCTAAAACGTAGTTTCAAATTTTAGCGTTAAAATCAAGCAAAAAATTCAAAAAGGAGGATAAAATGGCAGGTGTACCTGATAAAATTCAAACCTGGCAAATGGTTCAACCCACTATCTTTGACAGGGAAACCAAAGAGAAGACACCGGGCAA
>JASFGH010000305.1:0-5447 GCA_050123865.1 Desulfobacterales bacterium
CTCGAACGATCCGGCCTGGCCGAAGAATTACTGGATACCATGGGGCTGCTTTTCGGGCGCCTGCGGGGCGGATTGGCGATTTCAGTTGTCGTGGTCGGTGCGCTGCTGGGTGCCTCTACCGGCATTGTCGGTGCGACAGTTGTCACCATGGGGCTGTTGGCGGTGCCGACGATGCTAAGGCGTGGATATCAAAAGGAATTGGCCACCGGCACGGTATCGGCCTCCGGCACCCTGGGACAGATTATTCCGCCCAGTATCGTGCTGGTGCTCATCGGTGATATTGTCGGCGTTTCGGTCGGCGATCTGTTTATCGGGGCGGTTTTGCCGGGCCTGCTGCTGGTTGGCCTTTTTATTATCTATATCCTGATTGTCGCGTTTCTGCGACCCGGTGTGGCGCCGGCCATTTCGAAAGAAGAACTGGCGGCAATCGGGCCCCGTCAGCTTGCCGCCCAGGCCGGCCGGGCACTGTTTCCACCTTTATTTTTGATGGTGGCCGTTTTAGGCTCAATCTTTGCCGGCATCGCATCGCCGACCGAGGCGGCAGCCGTCGGTGCGGTGGGCGCCACCTTCCTGACGATTGTTAACCGTAAATTCAACATGAAAATCCTGCGCGAGGTGATGCACACCACGGTGCGCCTGACCTGCATGGTCTTCATTATCCTGTGCGGAGCGGCTGCGTTCGGCCTGGTCTTCCGGGGTCTGGGCGGTGATACCATCGTTCGCGAGTTTTTGGGCGGCATTGCGCATCAATACAGCCACGCTGCTGTTCTAGCCATTGTGATGCTTTTGATCTTTTTCATCGGGTTTTTTCTGGACTTTATCGAAATTACCTTTATTCACGTGCCGGTTCTGGCGCCGATTATGATCGACTTCGGGTACGATCCGGTCTGGTTCTGCATTTTGCTGGCCGTCAACCTTCAAACTTCGTTTTTAACGCCGCCGTTCGGATTTTCGTTGTTCTATTTAAAAGCGGTGACGCCGCCCGAGGTGACCACCGGCCATATTTACAGGGGTATCATTCCGTTTGTCCTTTTTCAGCTCGTCGGACTGGGAATTGTTGTTTTCTTTCCAAAACTGGCCACCTGGTTACCTCGGCTGGTGTTTGGACCATAAACAAATATTAAACGTGACCGCACACCTTGACTTCAGCTGTTGAGTTCACTAAGGTGGGCGAATATTTATTGGCCTTAGCGTGAAATTGCCAATTTTATATATTTCAAAGAGGTGTTAATTTACAGTAGGTTTCTGTCGAAACCGTTTTTTGAGTTGAAAGTTGACCCGTAAAGGAGGATCGTTATGAAAAGACGTGATTTTCTGAAAAAAGCTGGTATCGGAGCGGCATCAGCAGCAGCAGCAGCAGCGGGTGTTGCCGGCCTGGTGGGCTGTGCCAAGGAAGAAGAAGAAAAGAAACCTGAGAAAGCAGCTGAAAAGGCGCCCGCTGTCGTTGCCAAAAAAACCTATAAATGGAAAATGGTCACAACATGGCCGCCCAAGCTACCAGTATTGCAGGAAGGCTGCGAGCGCCTGGCACAGCGGGTGAATGAGATGTCTGATGGGCGCCTGACCATCGAAGTATTTGCAGGCGGCGAGCTGGTTCCTCCGCTGGAAAGCTTCCAGGCGGTTTCCGACGGCACGGTTGAGGTCGGCAGCGGTGCTTCCTATTACTGGGCCGGTAAAGAACCCGCCACCCAGTGGTTTGCGGCTGTGCCTTTCGGCATGAATGCTCAGGGCATGGGCGCCTGGTTTCATGGTGGAGACGGCCTCAAGCTCTGGGAGGAAACCTATGCCCCTTTTAATCTGATTCCGCGCCCTGGCGGATCCACCGGTGTTCAGATGGGCGGCTGGTTCAACAAAAAGATCAATACGATTGATGACTATAAGGGTTTGAAAATGCGTATCCCGGGCCTGGGCGGCAAGGTCATCGCCAAGGCCGGCGGTACGGTGGTGCTGCTGCCCGGCGGTGAAATCTTCACCTCCCTTGAACGCGGCGTTATCGATGCCACCGAATGGGTCGGGCCCCTGCATGACCTGCGGATGGGGTTTTATCAGGCCGCCAAATATTACTATTATCCTGGGTGGCATGAACCCGGCACCTACCTGGAATATTTTTTCAATAAGAAGGCCTATGAAAGTTTGCCCAATGACCTGCAGCACATTCTGAATGCAGCCTGTATGGAAAACGAACAATGGACGCTGACGCAGTTTGACGCTCAGAATGGTTCGGCCCTGCAGACTTTGATCAATGAGCATAAAGTCGAAGTCATCAAGTTCCCGGATGAAGTTCTGGCGACATTGCGCGAGATGGCGGTTGAGGTGGTGCAGGAAGAAGCCGCCAAGACTCCCATGGCCAAAAAGGTCGCCGAATCTTTTGCGAAATTCCAGAAGGTCGTCGGCACCTGGGGCAGCGTGTCCGAACAGGCCTACTTTAACGTCATTCAGCCAAAAATGTCGCTCAAAGGATAAGCGCTAATGGTGACCGTTGAATCCGGTTACTTTCGGTCGAACCGTAAACGCCAGCCGGGTGTCACTGCCTGCTGGCGTTTTACTTTTTTGAGGTTGTAGTGAAGCTTAATCCATTTTTTTCAGACGGATACTTCGGTCAATGGCCTGCACCGCCAGCAATGATATGAATGCCAGGGCCGCGCCGCCGAAAAACGGAATCCGATAATCTACAACCCACAGAAAGCCCCCCAGCGCCGGCAGAAAAACAGCAGCGATATGATTGATGGTAAAACCCACGGCCATGCTGGGGGCAATATCCCGGGGGTCGCCGACTTTCTGGAAATAGGTTCGAATGGCAATCGCAAAATTAAAGAAAATATGGTCCAGAATATAAAGGAGCGCCACCATCCATTTAGAATCGGTCAAAGCGTAGGCAACGAAGATCAAAATTAGACTGGCGTATTCCATGGACAAGACCTTGCGCTCGCCAAAGCGGATAATGCTTTTTCCAATCAGGGGGCTCAGGTAATAGTTAATCAGATTGTTGATCACAAACAGGAGGGTGACTTCCTGAACTGAATACTGAAATTTTTGCACCATCAGCAGGACTGAAAAAGCAATAAAGATCTGGCGCCGTGCGCCGGCCATGAAGGTCAGAAAATAAAACAGGCCGTACTTTTTGCGAAATACCATTTTTTTGCGCTGGGGAACCACATCTTTTAGGGTTGGTTTGCGGGTCAGGGCCCAGATGGATGCGGCCATGATGAGCACACCGATCAGCAGGTAGATTTGGGAAAAACTCAGAAAAAAAGCCATTAAATATATCGCGAGACCCACGGCGATGTTGGAGGCGGCGGCATAGCTGCGTTGTTTACCAAAAACCCATGGAGAAGAATTTTCATCAAAGTACTGCAGCGTCAGGGACATATTGGTGGTTTCATAATAATGAAATCCAAAACTCATGAGCAGGGTGGTGAATAAGAGCCCGGCATAAAATGGCAGCAAGCCGGTGATGGCCAGCCCAAAGCCCAAAAATAGGATCGACAGTGCTGAGAGCCGATGCTCGCGGATGATCATAATGACGTAAACCGCCAGCAGGGCTAAAAATCCAGGGATTTCCCGCACCGATTGTATAACGCCGATATGATTCCCATCCAGGCCGGCAATCTCCACAGCGAAATTGTTGAACAGCGTCTGCCAGGTCTGCAATCCGATGGTGGAGCAGATGGTCAGCACTGCCAGATACCAGAACATCGGGTTATTTTTTATGTCTTTTGCGGATTTCATTCGACTAAGACGGCAAGGTCCTGGTTAAGGCTATTTTAAGGGTGATTTTTTCAATTAAGCTTCGGCTGATTCAAAGTTATAAACCCATTTATTTGTTTTTATTTTAATGGTTTAAGATTTTTCGGCGTAGCAGAAAAAGCCTGGGTTCAAAATTTTGAACCCCACCCAATATTAAAAAAATGGTTTAAAAACAACAGGTTTTTTATTTTTTGAGTATTTTCGGTTAAAAATTATGAACCGAACCCCCAAATTTTAAGGCACCATATTATTTATGAAAACCGCTGGGCAGAAATTTTTAAGCTTATAACCATATGTATTTTATAAATAAATAATTAAAAATAGATAATTTCGCCTGGCGAAATTATCTTTGGCAAGAGTTTTGCATATTCCCTATTTGCAGCCTAATAATTTCTTCATCTGTTCTCCTCCTTAACGGCTAATCAGAAAAAACTGGTTAGCCGTTATTTTTTTGTTTGAATTTTGATGACCTTTCCCATAACAATACCCCCTTGCCGGTATAACAAAATGTAAGCGCTTCGGAGCGGCCAGTTGAAGATCATCGACGTTCATACCCATATTTTCCCCAAAGAAATCCGCACCCGCCGGGAAGATTATTTTACAAATGAGCCCGCATTTAAAAAGCTGTATCAATCGCCCAAGTCCCGTCTGATCGGTGTAAAGCAAATGCTGGCCGCAATGGATGACAACCGGGTGGAAAAAACCGTAATTTTTGGATTTCCCTGGAAGGATGAAAGCCTGATTAAGAAACACAATGATTTTATCAGCCAGGTGGTCAACCTTTACCCGGACCGTTTTATCGGGCTGGGGTGTTTCGACCCCTTTTGCAAGGGTGCTGCCGCGGAAACGCTCCGTTGCCTCGAGCAGTGCGAATTATCCGGCATCGGCGAACTGGCCTTCTATCAGAGCGGGATTGATCATTCTGCACTGGACCAACTAAAGCCGGTCATGGAGATTTGCAGGGATCTGGACCTGCCGGTCCTGATTCACACCAATGAACCCATCGGGCATACCTATCCCGGCAAAACCCCCAATACCCTAGCGCAAATCTATCAGCTGATTGATACCTTTGCGCAAAACAAAATTGTTCTGGCCCACTGGGGCGGCGGGCTGTTTTTTTACAGTCTCCTGAGAAAGGAGGTCAAACAGCGTTTAAAGCAGGTCTATTTTGATACGGCCGCCTCGCCTTATTTATACGATCTGAAGGTATACCGCCTGGCAATTGAATTGATCGGGGTGGAAAAAATCCTGTTCGGTAGTGACTACCCCCTTTTGCCGCCGGCAAGATACATTGATGAGATGAAGGCCGCCGGGTTGTCGGATGCGGAGATGGAACAAATCTGTGGTCTTAACGCCGCTAAGCTTTTTAATTTGGCTGCTTAAACTGTTTTTCATTTTTTAATAGCCACAGACCCACACAGACGTGCACAGACTTTTTGTATTAACCGCAAGTCTGCGTATGTCTCGCGGTTAAAAAAGTTTGTGTAGGTCTGTGGCTAAATCTTTATATTACATTTTTCTTGGAGAAGATTGATGCGCAAGTACACGGTTGCGGTGGTGCGCTATGAAAAACCGCTTGAATCGGTTTGCCAGGCGGTTGATCTATGTGCCGGCCTGGACCACATGCCGGCCGGGGCCCGGGTATTCATCAAACCCAACATCGTATTCTGGACCCGGGCCGTTGCCTTCCCCAAGTGGGG
>JASFGH010000306.1:0-5439 GCA_050123865.1 Desulfobacterales bacterium
CCCCATCCGTCTTCTGTCGTCTGACCTCTGTCTTCTGAAACCTGAAACCTGACACCCGCCTACGCGGACGTAGCCGCTTCGGCGCGGCGAAGGCCCGAAACCTGAAATTGAGCGGAGAATTATTCACGCGTTCCAAGGGACTTGACGTAGGCTATAACCCGCCAGCGATCATCGACCGTGATAGTCGCATGCAGGGGCGGCTGCCGGCCATCTGGAATGCCGTAGCTGACATTTTTAAATAGGACGCCGGCGGGGCTGTCCTGGACTTTGGCGCTGCGCAAATCGGTGGGCAGCGGCACAAAGCTCTGGCCGACGGTGCCCTTGCCGTCATGGTTGTGGCCGTGGCACTGAGCGCAATAAATCAGGTAAACCGCTTTGCCGCGGTCGATGACGGCCGGTTGGGTCATGTCGAAGAGGGCCTGCAGGTCGGTTCCGGCTGACACCCGGAAGATGGCTTCGCCGCCATTGACCGGTACCAGACCGGCTTCTTTGATCAGCAGCGGTTCTTCATACGGCCGGACGGCCGGCGTTTCCCGCATCCGGCCATAGCGAAAATTGTTATCATAATAGATCAACGCATGGTAAATCGCCAGAACGAAGATGGCAACGGCGATGAAAAATCCAATTATTTTTCTCATTTATTCAACACCTTCAAAAGGGATCACATACAAATGCTTCGGGTTTTCTTCCTGGCCCTGCTCTTTGAGCACATGCTGAGCGTAAGGCAGCGGATAGTAGGGATCAAATATGGCATAGGCAGACTCCGCCGGAACGTCCTTGATCGGCCGATAGTCCCAATCAGGCTGGCCGAGGTCTCCGATAACCGTAAACGCCAGCCATCCCTGGAATAAGACGATTGCGACAAAAAAAAGAACAAACAGCCACGTTTTGATAGCGGATGTCTGATGCTCCGAATGTGCCATTAGATTTTTACTCCTAATGTCCCGATTAAGATGATATAGGCCAACCCCCAGATGATGGTTCCAACCAGAATGAGAATGGCTACCATGGGAAAAGGTGCATTCCGGCCCTGAATACCGCCGGGAAATTCTTCGATAATTCGGGTTTCACGATCAGCTGAATCTTTTCGGCGGATATAGTAAAATCCCAGACCGATAATAAACAGCACAATCGTTGCCAGTGCCGGTAACAGATACATCACAAAATGCTGAACACCCAGTAAGTAAAAATATCTCATAACCGGCTTCCTTGTACGTGCTTATTCTGCGACGTCATTATTGCAAGCCTTTCATCAGGGAAAAGATTACCACGGCCGCCGCGCTGGCCATGCACAAGCAGACCAAGGTCAAAAGCGCAAAGGTCTGAATGCGTGCGAAGCGCGGTATTTTCACCGGTTGGTTTTGCGGATCATTAACCAACGGCAAAAATCGCGCCCGCTGCTGGTCTTTAAATTGACCGTTGTTCAATGCCCAGAAGAACACCACGAGGCTGATAATAAAACCTGCGGCCATGTATGCAATAAAGTAAGGGTAGTACATTTTAGCTAAATAGTTGATTTGTTAATTGGTTAAATGGGTAATAATCATCCTTTTGTTTTTTTGCCGATCATTCCCTACTTCAAGTGTAAATGTATTCTGAGCTTGGAGCTATAACTGTGAATCGAAATTGAAGACAAACCATTATGCAATTATTACGAAAATAGGAACTTTTTTCGAAGAGCCAGGCCGCACAAGGGTTTTAGGTTGAGGCGTACGTTTGGTACGTCGAGGCCTAAAACCCGCGGAGAACGCAGCTCCTCGGGAAAAGGGCCATTTTCGATTCATGTTAGGGTTCCCAGGCCGCATCTATACCGCGCGGTTCGGTATTGGCGTCGCTCTGGTTGATAAAGTAAACTGCGATGTAATCACCGACCTCCCAGAGCTTCTGGGATTCAAGCTCTTTTTTAAAGTAAGGCATAGCGGTTCCGGTGATGCCGTTCATCAACTGATAGTAAATAATTCCCCCCGAAATTTCTCTGCCTTTGAGTATAGTAAAATTTAACGGCGGAGGATATATCCAGGGCTGAGCCGGTCCCATTCCGTCTCCGATGGGGCCATGGCAGCCGATACAATTATTCTGATAGATTTTGTGCCCCCGCTGTAAGCTGGCCGTGGTGGTCGGGTATGGATTCGGTATGGTGCGCCACCCCTCCGGAACGATTTCCGCCAACCAGCGGGCGTTTGCATCCGGTCCGGCTTCATAGGCCTTGATGGATTCCGCTTTCCAGTAACGCTGGCGCTCCATGCGCCGGTCGGCATTCTTGAACCCCAGGCTTTGAATGTACTGGGTCAGTTGTGTAATGCGCTCCATGCCCAGCCACTCGAACGGCGGCATAATCGAACTGGGCCGCGTGTAACGCGGGTTGATAAAGTGGGCGATGTGCCAGTCGTCTGGGTGCTCGCCGCCTTCCTGTGACAGGTCCACGCCGGTACGCTGGGAGCCCAGCGCCACAGGCTCATCGGCCACATAATCGCCGGTTTGTGCAATGCGATGGGCGCCGTGTATCCAGTCGATTGTTCGAATGGACTGACTGTGACAGTAGACGCACCCGTTTTCCAGGTAAATCTTGCGGCCTTCATTTTCAATTGGCGTTCGCGCGCGAAAAATTTCAGAAGGTGTCTTATCCTGTGTAGCATAGGGCCAGTAGACGACCGTCAAGGTAATGGCCGCCAGCAGGACCAGAATGCCCGTGATAATGACAGTCGGGGTCATTCTCATGTTGCAGCTCCGCGATTAAAATATAACGATCGAATGATGTTATATAATCCAATATATGCGCCAAGCATGATAAACAATCCCAGCGAGGCTCTTAAAATATAATAGGGTTGAATCATGGGCAATGTTCGGTAAAGGGCTTCACCATTATACCAGGCATTGCCCTGAATGAGCCCGACGATGGTCAGGACCACTGCGAACCCCGTGACGCCGATCAGCACCAGCCAGTACTGGACGTCGGCCAGGAATCTGCTATACAGTGGTTTGCCCGTTATTTTGGGCAAAATGAAATACAGCCCGCCAAGGGCCGTTACGCCGGCAAATCCGAGCACGCCGATATGCGCATGGCCGACGACCCAGTTATTAAAGTGGGTGATGCGCTGCACATGCGGCAGGGCCATCATCGAGCCCTGAATATTGACAAAGAAGTAGTAAATCGTACCGGTCAGCACGAATTTGGCGCCAATGTCGGCATGAATCTCTCCCAGTTTGCCTTTGATCGTGTACCATAGGTTAATCAACACGATCATGACCGGGATCACCATAGCGACACTGTCGACAATCGATATAGTTTTCAGCCAGGTGGGCACCGGCACCTGTAGCAGATGATGGGTGCCGATGTGAGTATAGACAATGATCAAAGACCAGAACCCGATCAACGATAGCGAGTGGCTCCAGAGCGGGCTGCGGGTAGCAATCGGCAACACATAATAAGCCACCCCCAGCCCCATCGGTGTTAACAAAAGTCCGAAAATATTGTGGCCGTAAAACCATAGAAGAATAGCATCGGGAATGCCCACCAGGGCACCGGTGTCGGGTTTCCAGATGACGTTGCCCAGGCAATAGGTAATGGAGGTCAGTACAATCGCAGCAGTCGTATACCAGATGGATACATACAGAACGCGCTCTTGTCGCTTTCGGATGGTCATTAAGATATTCAATACGACCAGGGAGAAACTGATGACCACCATAATATCCACCGGCCAGGGCAATTCGGCATATTCTCTGCCCTGGGTATGTCCGGTGGCGATTCCTATCATACCGGCAGCCACCGTGATATTCCAGAATATGGCGCTGAATACGCCCAGCTTCTGGCTGAAAAGCTCGGTACGCAATAAGCGCGGGAAATAATAAAAGGCCGCTGCCAGCAATCCTGGTGTTACAAAGCCGAAGAGCACGGCATTGATATGCATTGGTCTTACACGGCCGAAATGGACATATTCGATATTGGCCAAAAAGTCCGGTGCAATCAGGTAACCTGCGCCGATCATGCCGAATGAAGTTGCCGCGGCAAACCACAATGCAGATGTCAGCGTAAACGCTTTGGCGGTCGGGTTGCTTGTTGGCTCATATTCAGTGACGTCAGTCGACAAATTTGGTTCTCCCGAGCGCGACGCGCGGCGTCGCGCTGCTAATCGTTATTGGTTATTTGCTATTGGTTAACGGATTTCGTGCTTTTCTTTTAAACGAATAACGAACGACCATTAACCAATAACGCTCTAACTGTGGCACGCCAGCCAGCAATCCACGTTGGCGCCCTTTTTGAAATGACACGTGATACACTCGTTCATGTACCAGGTTTTATGCGGCAGGCGCTGAAGGTTTTGCACCTGTCCGTGGCATTCGGTGCAGGCAATTTTGCTGTTGATGTGGCGTTGGTGATTAAACAGCACGTGTTCGGCCACATAATTGACCTTTATCCAAGGCGTTGGCGTATTGGTGTTAAAGTATTCGTGTTCCTTTTTTATCCACGGATGATTGGCAATTATGTAGTTATGGCAGTGCAGACATTTTTCCACCGCCGGGATTCCGGGATGATTGGAATAGGCCACGTAGGGATGGCAGTACTGACACTGGATTTGCTTTATCCCACTGTGAACGTTATGGCTAAAGGGTATCGGTTGCTCCGGTCCAATGGCGCTATACGGTAATTCGTAGAACAAGAAAATAAACACCACTATGGCCAGCCCGGTGATTAACGTGGTCAAGATGACGATTGCATTTTTACTCAATGGCTCAATACCTCGTTAAATGATCGTTTCTTCTATCCAGGTGAGTCCGCCGCTGCTGTTTTGGAAAATCCCGGAAAACGTTTTAAAAAGGAGCTGACGGCGATGACCATTAATCCGAAAAAGCCCACCGTAATCAATCCGTCGGAAGCACTCAGCGACAGCGCATGCGCGCCATGGCTCAGCGCCGGCGCCAGCAACAGCAGATGCTCCAACCAGAATCCGATGATAATGACACTGCACAGAATCACCATAAAAACCGGTTTTGATTTGATCTTTTTATTGATCAGGATGACAAACGGTATGATGAAGCAAACGATAAAAACGGTCCAGGCCAGCTTGTTCCAGGGAACCATTACTGTGCGTTCAATCACATAGTAGGTTTCTTCCGGAATATTGCCGTACCAAATAACCGTCAGCTGGACATAGAAAAAATCGGCCCACAGCAGGCAAAACGCTAAAAACAGTTTGCCGACATCATGGAAATGTGACGGTTCCAGCCCGGAGGCTTTTCCTTTGCTGATCTGCGTAATGGCTGCCAGGATGATCAGAGCGCCCAATCCAAGGTAAAAGGCCTTAACAAATGAGTAGCCGCCAAATAGAGTCGATATCCAGTGGGGGTCCATGCTCATCACCAGATCGTAGCCGATCAGGCTTAGCACGAGCGTAAATGCCAGAATATATAACCCGGCCCAGATGGTCATTTTCTTTTTGA
>JASFGH010000307.1:0-5438 GCA_050123865.1 Desulfobacterales bacterium
TGTTGGTAACTAAACTTTTTTAATCAAATGAACTCTCAAAAAATAAATCCAATCCGCCAGGGCGGACCTTTGGTCAGCACCCGCTGTCTTAAGACCGTTTCGTATTGACCCGTAATCCCAAAAGTTTGACAGGAGCAGGCACGGATGGCTGATTTTGCCTACCAGGAAATGTTTCCCCTGGAAGCTGATTCCACCGAATATCGCCTTGTGGCGCAAGCGCATGTATCTTCTATCGAAATTGATGGGAGACGGCTTTTACAGGTGGAACCGGAAGGCTTAACGCTCCTGGCCGAACAGGCGTTTCATGACGTGTCGCATTATCTGCGTGCATCACACTTGCAGCAGCTGGCCGCCATATTCGATGATCCGCAGGCTTCGGCCAATGATAAGCGCGTGGCGCTGGAGCTGTTAAAAAATGCGATGATTGCAGCCGAAGGCGAGTTCCCCATGTGTCAGGATACCGGCACAGCCGTTGTCATCGGCAAAAAAGGCCAGGGGGTCTGGACCGGTTACACCGATGAAGAAGCGCTCTCTAAAGGTATCTTCAACGCTTATACCCGGGGTAATCTGCGCTACTCGCAGAATGCGCCCCTGACCCTTTATGACGAGCAAAACACCGGCAGCAATTTACCGGCTCAAATCGAGCTTTACGCGGTGCAGGGTGATGAATATCATTTTTTGTTTTTGGCCAAAGGCGGTGGATCGGCTAATAAGACCTATCTTTTTCAAGAGACCAAAGCCGTTTTGACCCCTGACAAATTGTTGGATTTCATGACCGCTAAGATGAAATCTCTAGGCACAGCAGCCTGTCCGCCTTACCATTTGGCGTTTGTTATCGGCGGAACGTCTGCCGAACTCAATCTCAAGACGGTCAAGCTGGCCAGCGCCCGGTATCTGGACGGTTTGCAGACCCGGGGCAGCATAGCGGGGCACGCATTTCGGGATCTGGATCTGGAAACCCGCTTGCTGGAGATATCCCGGGAACTGGGTATCGGCGCTCAGTTTGGCGGCAGATATTTTTGCCTGGACACCCGGGTGATCCGGCTGCCAAGACATGGCGCATCTTGTCCCATCGGGCTGGGTATCAGTTGCAGTGCGGATCGCAATATAAAAGCCAAAATCACGGCCCGGGGTATTTTTGTAGAACAGCTGGAAACGAACCCGGCCCAGTACCTGCCCCGGGTCGATGTTAGCGATGCCGATGCGGTGCGGGTTGATTTAAGCCAACCCATGGATCAGATCCGGGCGCAGCTGAGCCAATATTCGGTGGCCACACCGTTGCTGCTGAACGGCAAAATTGTGGTCGCCCGCGATATTGCCCATGCGAAATTAAAAGAGCGCCTGGATCGTGGCGAAGACCTGCCTGCCTATTTTAAGGATCGTATCATCTATTACGCCGGGCCGGCCAAAACGCCACCCGGCTATGCGTCTGGGTCCTTCGGTCCGACCACAGCCGGCCGCATGGATCCGTATGTACCGATTTTTCAGGCCCAGGGCGCATCGATGATCATGCTGGCCAAAGGCAACCGCTCAAAGATGGTCACCGAGTCCTGCCAGAAACATGGTGGGTTCTATCTGGGTTCCATCGGGGGGCCGGCAGCACGATTGGGCAAAGAATGTATCACCAGCGTGGAAACGGTAGAATATGAAGAGCTTGGCATGGAAGCCATTTTTATGATAACCGTTAAGGACTTTCCGGCCTTTATCATCGTTGATGATAAGGGTAATGATTTCTTTGAAAAACTATTAAATTAGTCTGATTATATTAAATCAGGCGATATTCGAATTTTTATTAATTTGATAAAACAATGATTTGAACTTTCACCGAATTTTCAAAACTAAGAAATAGCTAAGAGGAGACTTCTTATGGCAACCAACGCTATGAAAACCATGGATGGAAATACCGCAGCTGCCCACGTGGCGTATGCCATGAGCGATGTGGCCACCCTGTATCCGATTACACCTTCATCGCCCATGGGTGAAATTGCCGATGAATGGGCAGCCGAGGGCCGTAAAAACATTTTTGATCAAGCCATGATCGTTCGCCAGCTGCAATCCGAAGCCGGAGCGGCTGCTTCCGTTCACGGCTCTCTGGCGTCCGGGGCTTTGACGACAACCTTTACAGCCTCCCAGGGGTTGCTGTTGATGATACCCAACATGTATAAAATGTCCGGGGAGCTGCTGCCGGCCGTGCTGCACGTCTCAGCCCGGGCGATCGCGGCGCATGCGCTGTCCATTTTTGGCGATCATCAGGATGTCATGGCCGTTCGCCAGACCGGTTTTGCCCTGCTGGCATCGGCTTCGGTACAGGAAGTCATGGATCTGGGTTTAACCGCGCACCTGTCCGCCATTGAAAGCAGCATTCCCTTTGCACATTTTTTTGATGGCTTCCGCACCTCACATGAAATTCAGAAGATCGCCGTCATCGCTTATGAGGATATGGCCAAACTGACAAACTTTGAGGCCGTAGCGAAATTTCGTGCCCGCGGGGTAAACCCGGAACGGCCGGAGCTCAGGGGAACGGCTCAGAACCCCGATATCTATTTTCAGGGACGTGAAGCCGCCAATCCCTATTACCTTAAGGTGCCGGGCATTGTCAGCGACTATATGAAAAAGGTCAGCGATTTGACCGGCCGGCAATACAACCTTTTTGATTATGTGGGAGATCCGGAAGCAGACCGCATCATCATTTCTATGGGCTCTTCGTGCGAGACCATCGAGGAGGTCATCAATTATCTGCAGGGCCAGGGTGAAAAAGTGGGGCTGGTGAAAGTGCGCCTGTTCCGGCCGTTTTCAAGTGAACACCTGTTTGCCGCCATTCCGCAAAGCGCCAAGACCATTACCGTGCTGGATCGAACCAAAGAGCCCGGCGCGCTGGGCGAGCCGCTTTATCTGGATGTCTGCACCGCTTACATGGAGCGGGCCCAAACGCCTAAAATCATCGGCGGCCGCTATGGGCTGGGATCCAAAGAATTTAACCCGTCCATGGTGCTGGCAGTTTATGAAAACATGAAATCTAAAAGCCCCCGGAACCACTTCACGGTGGGCATTCAGGACGATTTGACAAACACCTCACTGGACGTGGGAGAGTCCCTGGATGCGACCCCCGAGGGCACCGTGCAATGCAAATTCTGGGGTATCGGCGCCGATGGAACCGTGGGTGCCAACAAAAGCGCCATTAAAATTATTGGCGATAACACCGATATGTATGCCCAGGCGTATTTTTCTTATGATTCCAAGAAATCCGGCGGGGTGACCATTTCGCATTTGCGATTCGGTCACAACCCGATTCAATCCACTTACCTGATCGACACCGCCGATTACATCGCCTGCCACAAGGCCAACTACGTGGATATTTACGATGTGCTCGAAGGTATCAAAGACGGCGGAACCTTTGTCCTGAATTCACATTGGTCACCCGAGCAAATGGAAGTCAAGCTGCCGGCTGAAATGCGCCGCACCATCGCGGCCAAAAAGCTCAAATTTTACAATATCAACGCGGAAGCCATTGCCCGCGAAGTAGGCCTGGGTGGCCGCATCAACATGATTATGCAGACCGCTTTTTTCAAACTGGCCAATGTCATCCCGGTTGATGATGCCATTGCCTATCTAAAAGACCAGATCAAAAAGCTGTTCGAAAAAAAGAGCCAGAAGATCGTGGATATGAACTTTGCCGCCGTGGATCAGACGCTGGACAACCTGGTGGAAATCGAATACCCCGAATCGTGGGCCCAGGCCGCTGATACATCCGAAGCCAAGAAGGATGAGCCGGATTTTGTCAAAAATGTGATGCGGCCGATTCTGTCACAGCAAGGCGACAAATTGCCGGTCAGTGTCTTCCAGCCGGACGGTATATTTCCGGTAGACACGTCCAAGTACGAGAAGCGCGGAGTGGCCATCAATGTGCCGGAATGGATTATGGAAAACTGCATCCAGTGCAACCAGTGCGCCATGGTTTGCCCGCATGCCAGCATTCGCCCGGTGTTGCTGACCGAAGCAGAACTGGCCGAAGCACCGGATGGCTATGAGGCCAAAAAAGCAGTCGGCAAGGATCTTAAAGATTACTATTTCAGGATACAGGTCGACACCCTCGACTGCATGGGGTGCGGTAACTGTGCCGATATCTGCCCGGCCAAGAAAACAGCGCTCGTCATGAAACCGCTGGAGACCCAGGCATCGCTGCAGGTGCCGTTTCATGAATTCAGCGTGGAACTGCCGGTGCGTGATGATGTGGTCAGCAAAAACACGGTCAAGGGCAGCCAGTTCTGTCAGCCCCTGTTAGAGTTTTCCGGCGCCTGTGCCGGCTGCGGGGAAACACCCTATGCCAAACTATTGACCCAGCTGTTTGGCGAGCGCATGGTTATTGGCAATGCCACCGGCTGCAGCTCGATCTGGGGCGGTTCGGCACCGGCGATCCCCTATTGTGTCAACAAGGACGGCTTCGGTCCCACCTGGGGCAATTCTCTGTTTGAAGACCCAGCCGAGTTTACCTACGGCATGTTTTTAGGTGCCCTGCAGCAACGCAAAAAAGCAGCCGATTTGATGCAGAGCGCCTTAAAGACCGATGTTTCCCAGGAAATTAAAGATGCCATGCAGGGCTGGTTGGACAGTTTCAAAAATGCGGAGGGCTCAAGGCAATACGGCGATCAGCTAAAAGCGCTGTTCAGCCAGCAAAACGGGAACAAACTTCTGGCTCAAATCGCCGAATACGCCCGGCTGTTCACCAAAAAGTCATACTGGGTCTTTGCCGGTGACGGTGCCGCCTATGATATCGGCTTCGGCGGGATCGATCATGTCCTGGCAACCGGTGAAGACATCAATATCCTGGTAATGGACACCGAGGTCTATTCCAACACCGGCGGACAATCCTCAAAGGCCACGCCCACCGGTTCGGTAGCCAAATTTGCCGCATCCGGCAAAAAGACGCCCAAAAAGGACATGGGGCAGATGATGATGTCTTACGGCTATATATACGTGGCCAGCGTGGCCATGGGTGCCAACAAGCAGCAGATGATGAAGGCCATCCTGGAAGCCGAAAGCTATGACGGTCCTTCCATTATCCTGGCCTATTCGCCCTGTATCAATCAGGGGATTTTGGCCGGTATGGGCAAAAGCCAGGAAGAAGAAAAACTGGCGGTTCAATCCGGTTACTGGCCGTTATATCGCTACAATCCGACGTTAAGGGCCCAGGGCGAAAATCCGTTTATTCTGGATAGCAAAAAACCTGACGGCAGCCTGCGCCAATTTCTGGAAGGCGAGATCCGGTTTGCATCCCTGAAGCGAACCTTCCCGGAAGAAGCGGATAGATTGCATGCCGAACTGGAAGAACAATTTAACGCCCGCTATGCAGATCTGGCGCTGATGGCCGATCCAACCAGTGTGTGCCCGGAGCCGCCGGCTGAAGAACCAGCAGCCGAGGAATAGTAACTCGCTGAATG
>JASFGH010000308.1:0-5438 GCA_050123865.1 Desulfobacterales bacterium
GGCGGATTGGGCGCTCTTTTTAGGAGCCGCTTTGTGATGTCCATAGCACTGGTATCTCTCTTCGGACACCACGCGTTCTGGCTTATCGATGCCCTGTTATGGATCGTTACAGGAGATTTCCCATTCGGCACGACAACCTACCTGAAAGATGCGACCTTAGGGGACTGGTTGCAATCCTCCAATCATTTTTTTTCCGTGCCGGCCCTGCTATTTTTAGCTTACTGGCAAGGAGGGGTTGAAAAGAATGCCTGGATTTGGTCGACTTTCTTATTTGCAGCCCTCACATTAATAAGCGCTGTCTGGCTTCCTGCGGATACAAATGTCAACTCCGCCCACCGGCTTTGGCCTGGTTTAGATCAGCTACACTTAGCCCCTCTCGCGCAACTTCCCAAAGGTTTGTATCCTGTCAGTGTTGTGGTGCTGAATGGGTTCGGCAATTATTTGCCGGCAAATCTCTTCCTACGAGCGGCATACACTTATCTATTCAAGCTTAAGAATTAATTCCAACGGACAAATACTTCGCTGCATAAATAGCCACATCGCTAAATTTGTCGAAAAGAGTGATCTGCGATCATGTTAGATCAGCAGCATTTGATTCTCTTTTAAATAAAGATCTACGAAAAAACCACAACACCGAAATTACCCCCAAAATAAAAATGAATTCCGTTATTTCTTCCCAAAAATCCATCCAGGCTAAATTGGTGCGGAACCCATGAAAAACCATGAATCGAAATAGAGAAAAACCAAAAGGCCCGACTCCAGCAGCAAATATCATTTTGGACAAATGTAAGTGATTGTCCCGCCCAACCCAGAGTATCAGTGCGGCTGCAAAAAATAGACCTGAAGCCAACATCGGAAAATAGCGAAACTCAAATACCTGATAAATGATTGGATGGTTATAATTATAAAGGGTCCCCCAAATTTTCGTATTGTAAGATACGACCTGCAGCTCTGCTCTAAGAGGCATCAGCGCAACCAATGCACCGGCTATTCCCACAAAAATTAGAAATGATTGCAAGCCGCATGTAACCGGCTCATATTTGATACAACGACGACAAAAGGACGTAAATGAACATTTTTTATCTGGTTCTGTAAAGTGAGTAGCATAGCGGTCCATTCCTTCTATTAAAGCAAAGGCGGCGAAACCAAAGCTAAGCACCATTCCAAGACTGTGAAAATATTCCAGCAAATAAACATCATGATTTTCGGTAAAGAGAAAATTGACTGCACAAAAATTTTCGCCAATGAAGAAAAAAATCATGGACCACTTTAGCGCTTTAAGCTCGAGTTCAGCTCTTTTCCAAAGGACAATAACTATAAATAAAGCCAAAATAGTATATATCGGTTTTATAACGAATGCCGTTGCCACCACAGCAGATTGTTCAAAGTAGGACAAGTCGCGAAATCTAACTTGGGCATCTTGAGTTATCGTCGGTGCATTATGAAATATAAGAAATACCAATGAGGGAAGCAGACCAAGACCTATAATTAAAAGAACCATGATTATTCTCTCAAATCGAAAAATCATTTCAAGTTCCTTTTTTTAAATGAACAATTGTATTGCGGACCGGGTCACGCTAACCATTTGGCACTATATTACATACATCATAAAATTAAGCAAATTGGGGCCTTAGAAGCCCCTTTTTGATTCCAAAATTACTCTTTTAAGAAAATGGGAAGAGAGGCAAAATATTGGACTGGACAGATTGATTAAGCTGATTATTGGTTTTTCAAATGAATATCAAAGATTTTTGGGCGGGTGAATTTTGCCAATATGGAGTAATCACCGGTTTCTTCAAATATTTTAGGGCCACCATATCTGGTAAGTAGAGCGTATCTCCAAAGACCTTGAAGCTTACCGCTCGTCACCGTTGGTCATGTTTCACTGCACTGACTTGTTAGAACTTCATTTATTTCCAATATTGGTTTCACGTGCAATTACATAAGCCTTCCGTGCCCAGAATACCAGATCAACTGCAGGCCAATCGTCTCGATACGGATTAAAGAAGACCCAGTCCGGTCCAACTTCAGATAGACCTTTACCTCCAGTTTCTATTGCACGACTTTTGAATGTTGCATCTAGGCGAAATGCAATCATGTTCATCCCTTGAGCGAATCCAAATATGATATTGTTTGTACTGACGACTATATAACTAAATTCCGATATGTTTGGGCAATAAGTTTGCACATCGCCTAACGGCTCCACTGCACCTTCGAGCGCTACCCTGATGTCGGAATGCGCCGAAGAGTCGCCTAAGTATTTTAGCACTTCTCCATTAATGCTGACGTTTGAAAGGGCTTTGAGATCTTGGTTCATTCTTTATTTAAGGTTTCTTTGTCAGCTTCAGCCGGATGTTATACGTTGCTTATTCTCTAATTCCAATTTCGTCATAGGCACACATTGGACAATAGGCTATCGCAAATCAAATATTTAATTTAGCAGCAGCGGCTCACTGTCTCCTGAAGTGAGTTGTCATTTGCTTTGCCACGTTTTGTATTCAGTCCTAAACAAATAGCTCCTTTAAGACTTTACCTTTATTTTTTTCCATATATTGTTTAAATGAGAGTCAGCCTACCAAATTCACCACTTCTTGGCCCATTCAGGCGCCTGGACGGGAGTTGGCTTTAACGAATTCAAGTTACGTGAAAAAACTGTTGTCAGATTTGAATCGTTTATTTCACAAATTCTCAATTCACCAGTAGTTGATGCCATGATGAGACGCCCTTTCCGATCAAAATCTGCCCAAACCGCATCTGAAAGAAGAATTTCCTGGTTGTTTGGGTACGTCATTGAGTAAATGCAGGAATCAAATTCTGAGTATTTTTTCAGAATCAATTTCGGATTTTGGGATGAGCTCTTCGATAGCTCGATCACTTCGTTGGGTCCTGGATTGAAATTTTCTGCAGATACATCGGCTGCTTTTGGCTGCCAACCGTTCATAATGAACTGAAACTCCCGCGCCCGATTCCAGTTTGTATCAGTACCACCGAACTTAAACGGAAACGGACAACTCCCATGAAGCGGCTGCTCCTCGCATAGGGCACCGAATGCACACAGCGTCCCATCGCTTTTAAAATATGCTCCTGTCGTCCAAGTGCCAGCGGTTTTCCAGGCACAAAGTGCCTTAAGCCATGGTGGTTTTGACAGTGCAAGATACGTGTCCCAACTCCCGTGCATCGCAAAGTAAGCTATGACCTTACCATCGTTGGATACCGCAGATCTTGTTGGGTATAATGTGCCCTTCAGCCACGCACCGCGTTCAAAGGTGAATTCAGCAAGATCCCATTTCAGGATATGCCACCAAGCGGCAGGGCCATGTCGAAACACGATTCCGATATCGGCGTTTTACCTTGACGATGAACTCAAAGAAGTTTTCAGTCTGCAATGGGAGGTCAGAAAACAAAACACAAAGCTATCAAGTTATGTGTTTCCGACTGAAAACGGAATTGGCAAAATAAAAGATTTCAGAGGTTCATGGAAAAAGGCCTGCAAAGATGCTAGTATCGGCAAGAGACACTTCCATGATTTCCGACGAACTGCGGTCCGCAATATGGTCAGATCCGGAGTCCCTGAGCGTTTGCAATGATGATCTCAGGGCATAAAACCAGGTCGGTATTTGACCGGTACAACATCGTAAACGACACTGATCTTAAATTAGCCGCACAGAAGCAACAAACCTACCTCGATTCGCAGATGGGCACAATTTCGGGCACAATCCATAATTTCGGCACTAAAAAAGGGATTAACCAAAAAGGCTAAACCCTTGATTTTATTTGGTGCCGGGGGCGGGAATCGAACCCGCATGGGCTAAAGCCCGCTGGATTTTGAGTCCAGTGCGTCTACCAGTTTCACCACCCCGGCAATATTTAGTTCGCTATGCTCGCAACTGGAGTAATGCAGAACTGGAGTGATGGAGTATTGGGTTTATAGGGAAATTACCGAAAGTTGTCAATACTTCGGTTTCAGACCCGCTTTATAGATTGGATTGAATCTTATTTTTATTTTTCTGACAGGATTTACAGGATTTTGAGGATAATTTTCTTAGCCGCTCTCCAGAAGAGAGCGGCTAAACTCAATCCGCTTTCAGCGGAATAAAAATATTCAGCAATACAATGTACCTCGGGAAAAGCTCCGATATTTTAAATCACCAAATCTGATGTTAAAAGCACGTTAAACTCGCCGCAGGCGATAGGATTTGGCCTTTCTCTTCCGGAGAAAGGCCAAAAGAAATCCTGATAATCCTGTAAATCCTGTCTAAAAACTTTCTACGCGTCGTTTATCATTTAATTTTTAGATGGCGACGACCCTTGAGACAGGCAATCCCGGATTTCTTCGGCGCTGACCTGCCCTTCTCGTAAAATCCGCGGTGGATCTTCGGTGACATCGATCACTGTTGAGCCGACTCCGCTTTCAAGGCTGCCGCCATCCAGGATCATATCCACCCTTGTGGTAATATGGGGATCCAGATCCGCAACCTGATGGCAGCCGGCATGTCCGGATACATTGGCGCTGGTGCCGGTGATGGGGATACCGACCTGTTTGACCAGCGCAGAAGCCACTGCATGACCGGGGATGCGCACCCCTATTTTCTTGCTGCCGGCGGTCAGTTGATGCAACAGGTTTTTTTGTGCTTCAAATACAAGGGTCAACCGGCCGGGCCATAACGCTTGCATAAGGCCATCAGCAATCGGTGGTATATGCGTTACCAGATCTTTTAGCTTCTGCTGGGAATCGATCAACACCAGGATCGGATTGTCCGCAGGGCGTTGTTTGATGCGCACCACGCGATCTACAGCACCCGAATCAAAGGCATCAGCGCCCAGCCCGTATAGGCAGCGCGTGGGGAATGCCACCACCCCGCCCTGCCGAATAATGCCAGCCGCTTTTTGTATGACTTCAGGCTCAGGGTGTTCGGAATTGATCCTTCGAACGTTTGATGGTTTCATTGAAGAGCTTGATCTTATTGATTTGTTTTTTTGACAGGATCAACAGGATTATAAAGGATTACTTTTTTCTTTCTCACTTCCCGCCTGCCCGCCATCGCGAGCCGCTCAGGCGAGGCGGGCGGGGATGGAAGTGAGAAAACTCAATCTGCTTTCAGCGGAACAATTCAGTTTCAGTTGTGCAACATATCTTGCTAAAGGCTCTGAAAGATTATTAATCACCAACTCAAATAATGAAAGCATGTAAATTTCGCCGCAGGCGATAGGGTTTGGCCGTTCTCTTCCGGAGAACGGCCAAAAGAAATCCCTGTAATCCTGTAAATCCTGTCTAAAAAATTTTACAAGGATTTTTCAAGCTTATTGGCTTTTTCCTCGACCTTGACGGCCATGTCCTGCTTAAAGGCCTCAAATTCCGCCGTCAGGCCCTCATCGGCCAGGGCCAGGATCTGAACAGCCAAAATTCCGGCATTTCTGGCGCCCGGTTTTCCGATCGC
>JASFGH010000309.1:0-5425 GCA_050123865.1 Desulfobacterales bacterium
TATAAACTATATCTATCTGAATGTTTGCATCATGAACAGCATCAGGATTGTGATGATGCCGAACTGCATTGACAACATCTTGGGGAAATGACCATTGGTTTAAAATTTGTGCTCCGATTTCGGCATGATCGGTTCCGAGCGCCATATGCTCAGCTATTTCATATGGAACGCCCGAAGCTACAATACTCCTTATTCCATCAAATTCTTCTTTTACTAATCGACCTAATATTAGCTTGCCTAAATCATGAAGTAAGGCAGGAGTAAAAACATCCTTGGATTCATCAATTTTTTTGTATTTCACCAAGGCCTCTGCAGCATTAGATACTGCAATTGAATGTCGCCATAGTTCACCGGGTGGTAATTCATAGCCATCGATTTCTTTATCCATTACTGAACACGTGCATGTGGCAAAGATTCACCCATATTGCAGATATGTTAATAGTTGGCTCATTGATCGCTGGTGGATGTCCCGTTCACTGCTGGTGAAACGATCACACGGTCCCCCCCGCGCTGTTTAGCTTGATACATCGTTAAATCGGCACGATGAACAAATTGCTGTTTTCCTTCATTCATCAGATATTCAGCTATACCAATGCTTAGGGTAATTTTTGATATTTCAATTTTGTTGACCACAAAGGATTCATTTGCGAAGTTGGATAATATTCTGTCAGCTACAAATTTAGCTTCACTTGCTGTTGTTTCTGGCAATATTAAAGTAAATTCATCTCCTGCAAATCGATAAGCAGAATCGTTTGATCTGAGGCAAGCTTTTATCCTTTTTGCTATTAGCCTTAAAATTTTATCTCCAATCATGTGCCCATAATTGTCATTAATTCCCTTAAGATTATCAACATCAATAAAAATTAACGAAATTGGATGTAAATAGCGATCTGATCTTTTGATCTCTTTATCAAGCTGGTCGTAAAAATGCCTCGAATTATATAGGCCGGTCAATGAGTCTTCTATTGTTAATCGCTTCAATGCCTTTATCATTTTTTCATGATCATCTAATAGCGATCTTTCTTTTAAAACTCTATTAATTCTTAAAAGTAATTCATTTAATTTAAATGGTTTGAAAATCAAATCATTTGCACCACTTTTAATAACATCTTCAAAAGAATATTCAGAGCTGTAAGCAGTCATAACAATTACACAAATATTATATTTTTTTTTGATATTTTTGGTTAATTTTATGCCATCTATTCCCGGTAATTTTATATCTGCTAATACTGTGTTAATTTCTTTTTGTTTTAAAATCTCTTCCGCTTCCTCAGCACTATTAGCACTTATAGTTTTAAATCCAGATTCATTAAGAAACTCCATTAATGTTTTTGAAAAATCGACATCATCCTCAACAACTAATATTTTAAGCGCCATTCTAAATTATCCCTTAAAATTGTACTTAAATTTATTAATAGTTTTTAAAAGTGAGTCAGCTCATTGTTGTTGTATGCTAAACCTATGTTTGTGATGATGATGTTATACATGTTGATACCTAAAACACTCACAGAATTATCGTTGCCGTCTAATTTTTGCACAGCTTAAGGATTTTAGGTGTTAAGGAAAAATGTTGGCGGGTTTGATTTAAAAAATGAGGTTATTTTCTCTTATTCCTGAGGGCTAAATTTGTAAGTACAAAGAACCAAAACAATGATGGTAGGTTATCATTGTTCTCCTATTTTAAATATTTAGAAATTTTGAAATCACGCAGATTCACACTTAGACATTTGCTGCTCTAACCCACCCATCTCGCCGTTCTTCCTGCGACCTTCGGCCTCGCAGCACCTTTCTTCTTTCAGGCCTTTTACAAAAGAAACGGTTAAGTCCATAGTGACTTAAAATTTGCTAGATGCAAAAGACACACCAATAAGAACAAATAGAAATTTTAATGTAATTACAGATTGTTAGCTTCTTAACACCTATGAAACTATAAATAAACATGAAATTAAGTTCATAAATTTAGGTAAGAAATGAAATAATTTTAAATTATTAAGACGATTGCGATGATTAAAGGGAGGAATGAGTAATGCCTCGCCTTCTTGGATAATTTCTTCGACAGGCTGGATCATAATGGACTTGGTTTACAGTCTGCCAAGCGGTTTCGAAGCTGTGTATTTTGATACTGGGTAGTGCATGACAGAGTCGTGGTGAGAGTTAGAATAAGAACAATTAATGATATGTAAGATGTTGGGAATTTGAAAATTGAGTTTACCTCAGCTTGAATTCTGCTGAACTAAAATTTGGAATATCTACACGGAAATAAATGATTGGAAGGCAAATTTTTTAGTCGCTTGTGATGTGCGCATACGCGCTGTGATTGTGGATGGATTCAAAGTTTTCGGCACTGACCGAAAACCAGGTGATATTGTCATCTTCTTTCAGCTTTTTGGCAATATCCCGTACGATATCTTCCACGAATTTGGGATTTGCAAAGGCCCTTTCGGTGACGCTTTTCTCATCCGCACGCTTTAAAACCGAATAGACGTCGGTGGATGCGGCCGCCTCCACCAGTTCGATCATATCCTCCATCCAGATGAATTTTTTAAAACGGGTCGCCAGATGCACCTCGCCACGCTGATTGTGGGCACCGTAGTTGCTGATCTCCAATGAGCAGGGACAAACGGATGAGATCGGCACGATAACCTCTGAAACCAGATCAATTTTCCCGTCCGGATCACTAGTACCGATGATTCGGCAGGTGTAATCCATCAAACCGGGTGATGTGCTGACGGGCGCTTTTTTTTCGATAAAATAAGGAAAGGTCACTTCAATGTGGGCTGAAGCTGCATTGAGGTGTTTTTTCATGTTGGTCAAAATTTCAGAAAATTTTTTTAGCGAAATCTCCGGCTGCAGAAGATGAAGCATCTCGACAAACCGGCTCATATGGGTGCCCTTATACTCATGGGGCAAATCAACGTACATATTGATGGTGGCAACCGTGTGTTGCTTGCCTTCACGACGATCGCCAACGGTGATGGGGTACCGCAAATTTTTGATACCCACCTTATCGATGGGAATGTTGCGGTAATCGCGCTGATTTTGAGTATCTTTCATGTCATTTCAGAAGATAGGCATTTTTTACCCGGCTCATGGCTCTGAATATATTGCCCTTAATTTTCGGGTTGCTGTTATACAGGTGGTTTAATATCGTTTTTATTTCCTGACGCTTTGAATTCCCGGCTGATGGGCACGGATTAACAAACTCCGGGAATCCGAGCTCCCGGGCAAAGTCCCGTATCAGCTGACCGTCTGCAAAGGCCAGCGGTCGGATAATTCTAAATCTTTTCTTGAACATCGTTTGGGACGGCACCATGGTACTGATTTCGCCCGCATAGCACATGTTTAAAAAAAGCGTTTCAATGATGTCATCTTTGTTATGCCCCAGGGCCAATTTATTGCAGCCCCGTTCTGCGGCAATTTCAAAAAGGCGCTTACGACGCTGGCGGGCACATAAAAAACAGGGGTTTTCACGATTAACGGAGCTGTGGCCCAGAACCCCGTATTGGGTATGTTCAACTCTCAAGCTGTAACCGGCATCCATGCAGTAGGCTTCTAGCGCCTTGCTGAAACCGCCCGCAAAGCCCGGATCGATGTGCACCGGGTATAATTCAAAATTGACGGGGATGCGCGGCAACCGCTCGGCCAGCATCCACATCATTGTTAGGCTATCGGCACCTCCGGAAACGGCGACCAGTATGCGATCGCCATCCTGCAGCATGTCGTATCGGTGGACGGCTTTGCTGACGGCGCGATTTAACGCCTTATATTTGTTGCTACATTTTGACAAAGATATTATGTTTCAGTCTCCGCTGTTTCATCCGTATCAACCGGCACCAGTTTCCCGGCTGCGGCTTCCCGCAGGGCAACGACAATATCTTCATTTTTGGGCGAGCTGACCAGATAATCAGAACCCTCGCGAATCTGACGGACGCGTTGAGCCACAATGTTGACCAACAAAAAACGATTACTTACTTTCCTTAGACAATCTTCTATCGTAATTCGTGCCACCGAGACACCCTCCATATATGTGTTGTGAAAATATATAATTATTAAACGACTTAGCGTGTTATGAAAATCATGCTTCATTGAACCGGAATACTGGAATGATGGGACATTGGAATGATGGGTTAAGCAAAAATCTAAGGTGAAGATGAAAATACATAATGTTTTACCCAATATTCCAGTCTTCCACCATTATTCCAATTTATAGGATTTCGACGAGCTCGTACGTCCGCCGACCACCGGGCACCTGTAGCGAAAGCTCATCACCCGGCTTGCGTCCGATAATGGCCTTGCCCAGCGGTGATGAGACGGATATGCGTCCATTTTCAATATCCGACTCATCCGGGCCCACCAGTTGATAGCGGACACCTTCACCGGTTTCAATATTTTCAAGCACGACTTTGCTGCCGAACACAGCCCGGTCTTTGGGTAATCTGTCGGTTTCAATAATATCAATATTGGCCAGTTTGAATTCCAGTTCACCGATGCGCCCTTCAATGAAGCCCTGGCGATCTTTGGCGGCCGCAAACTCTGCATTTTCACTCAAGTCACCGTGGGCCCTTGCTTCTTCAATCGCTTTTATATTTTGCGGACGCTCAACTTTTTTCAAATTTTCCAGCTCTTTTTTAAGGGCATCAAAGCCTTTTTTTGTAACGGGGATTCGTTCCAATTTTGCACTCCAGAACGAATTGAGCGCTGAACGCCCAATTCATTGTTAATTGTTATTTGTTAATCGTTATTGAATATCCTCAATGCAGAAATGCCTCATTCTTTTAATTCTTACAGGTAGTCATTCGCAAGGATTTTAGCAATCTGAACGGTGTTGGTTGCCGCACCTTTTCTGATGTTATCCGCCACGATCCACATATTGATGCCGTTGGGAATCGATTCATCCTGACGAATCCGCCCGACCAAAGTTAAATCCTGCCCGGCGGCATCGGTTGCCAGTGGATACACATTTTGGGCGGGATCATCCATCACTTTGACCCCCGGTGCATTTTCCAGTAGCGTTTTGACTTCATCGGCCGATACTGGTTCCCGGGTTTCAATATTCACAGATTCGGAGTGGCCAAAGAAAACCGGGACACGAACAGTCGTGGCCGTAACGGCGATGCTGTCGTCTTCCATTATTTTACGGGTCTCATTGACCATTTTAATTTCTTCTTTCGTATACCCGTTATCCATGAATTTATCGATATGCGGCAGACAATTGAAAGCGATCCGATGCGGGTAAACGCTGTTTCCGTAATCAAGGAAGTTAATCATCGCACGGGTTTGGTCAAATAGTTCATCGATTGCCTTTTTGCCGGTCCCGGAAACGGCCTGATAGGTTGAGACCACGATGCGCTTAATCCCGAATTTCTGATGGATGGGGTGCAGGGCAACCACCATCTGGATGGTTGAGCAATTCGGATTGGCGATG
>JASFGH010000310.1:0-5424 GCA_050123865.1 Desulfobacterales bacterium
GGCGATCTGGTCGGTATCCTCACCCATCTTGAAGCCGGTGATATTTTGTTTATCGATGAAATTCATCGAACCCCCAAAACGGTTGAGGAATTTATGTATCCGGCCATGGAGGACTTTGCGATTGACTTTATTTTCGATAAAGGCGTTCATGCACGCAGCCATCGCTATCGGCTAAACCGTTTTACGTTAGTGGGGGCCACCACGCGAGTGGGGCTTCTCTCGGCGCCGCTACGGGACCGCTTTGTCATTTTTCGCAGCCTTGATTTTTACAACTCTGATGATCTGGTAAAGATTGCCAAGCGCTCAGCCAAATTGCTGAGCGTCAAAATCGACACCGCCGGTGCTGTCGAACTGGCCAAACGCTCCAGAGGAACCCCCCGGATCGTGAATCGACTGCTCAAACGCGTGCGGGACTTCAGTCAGGTCAGAGCCGACGGTGTCATCACGCAAGCAACGGTCGAAGGTGCTCTAGAATTGGAGGGGGTTGACCAAAAAGGCTTGACGGATCTGGATCGCCGCTATTTAAAAACGATTATTGAATTTTATACCGGCGGACCAGTCGGGATTGAGGCCATTGCCGCCACATTGCAGGAAGAATCCGATACGCTGGTGGATATTGTCGAGCCCTATCTGCTCAAAATCGGTTTTGTGCTGAGGACCTCCTCGGGCAGAAAGGCGACCGAAGCTGCCTATAAACATCTGGGATTTCGAATACAGGGTAAGCTGTTTAGTTGAGCGGTTGGATTGTTTTTCTTAAATCGATTGCGGAATGAAATATCAGCGACTTCATCGTGCAAACTCATGATTAAGGGAGTACGGAACGATTCATATGTCAGTGATTACACTTTTAACCGATTTTGGTACTGCTGACGAGTACGTAGGGGTGATGAAAGGCGTTATGCTGTCGATATGCCCTACGGTATCGATTGTTGATATCTCGCATCAGCTCGAACCACAGGATGTTGCCCAGGCTGCCTATCTGGTACCCGCCTATTTTCATTTTTTTCCTGAAGGTACGATTCATATCGTGGTCGTTGATCCGGGGGTCGGAAGCCAACGCGCTATTTTAGCGGTTCATTTTCGCAAGCATTATTTTATCGCACCGGACAATGGGGTACTAAGCCTTTTGCTGAGAGATCATAAATCTGATACGATAATTGAAGTAAAAAACTCTGAATATTTTCTTGAACCCTTGAGCGCAACCTTCCATGGGCGAGATATATTTGCCGCGCTCGGTGCGCATATGGCCTGCGGCACAAAAATTGACGCATTGGGTTCCAAACGTCAGATCGAGGATATTGTCTATCTGAATGATCTGACGTGTCAGGTTACTGAAAGCGGCGAGCTTATCGGAAAAATCGTATCCATTGATCGTTTTGGTAATTTGATCAGCAATATTGACGCGATTCGGCTGCATGATTTTTACCGGTCTGAACCATCCAAGCAGGTCCACATTACGATCGGATCGATCACGATTTGCGGCCTGGCAAAAACTTACGCAGATGCAGCCTCAGGGGTTCCGCTGGCGCTCATCGGCAGTCGGGGGTACTTAGAAATTGCGCTAAATTGTGGCAATGCTCAACAACAACTGAACACCCACAGGGGCGATCGGGTCCGAATAATCTTATCATGAAACTAAATTCCTTTAAGAAAACAAGTCATCGCAAAGCGGATCGGCGCTGGACGCTACTATTTATCGGTGACCATGGCAATGTCATCACATTAAAGCGATTTAAGGCCATTATCTTTGCGGCGGGGTTTTTGTTTTTGCTGGCCGTTGTTTTGCTGGCTGTCCTATTGCTGAGGACTCAAAGAACCCAGCATCAATATACGGAATTGCAAAATCAGCTGCAGCGTTCGCAACGGCAGCTTGAAACCTCGCGTCATGAAAAAGAAATTTTGATGGCCCGTCTTGTGCTGGCTGAATCCAAAGCCAAGGAGGCAATTGGTCAGAAGCGCGAACCTAAAGAAAACCCCGGCGATGCTAAACCGGTAAAGCCCGAACCGCAGAAAGTGGCCAAAGCCGAATCGGCGCCAGAGCGTCGGGAAAAACCGCCTGCACCGGCGCCACCCCAAGCCCCCGCCACAGAAAGTCAGAGCCGTGAGACAGAAGCCGTCATGCAGGTGGCGGTTGAAAATTTCAAGGTGTCCCGGGAATCCGGCAATACGAATGTAAATGCGCAATTCAAAATCAAAAACACCAGCCGCGGTTACCAGCGCGTAGCCGGAAATGCGGTCGTCCTTTTAAAGGGTGCTGATCTCAACAAAAACCAGTGGCTGGTGATACCGGCGGTAGAATTTAGCGGCAATAAACCGTCCGGGAAGCGCGGTAAGCGTTTCTCAATCCAGCGCTTTCGCACCATGAATTTTAGCGCCAAGGCACCGAATCATGCCGATCAATTTCAAACGGCCGTGGTTTATGTGTTTACAGATAAAGGGGAATTGCTGTTGCAGCAGGACTTCACTATTTCATTGCCACCTCTGCCGGCTGTTTCAGCGGAAGCGCCAGTTGGCGATGCCCTAAACCGCGAAACTCAGCCTGCTGAAGCGCCACCCCGCCTGCAGACGCCGCCGCAAGAGCCGCCCCAAAAAACGCCCGCCGTGCCGGAAACCTCCGGTGATAATGTTTTCGATTCTCTGGAGAACGCACCACCGGTGTTTTAGGTATCAGAGGACAGAAGTCAGAAGACAGAGGTCAGAAAACAGAAGACAGCGATTAAGGATACGGAAAAAATTTGACGGCTGTCATCTGTACTCTGGCATCTGATATCTGTCCTGCTCAAGTTATGGTTTAATAGAGTATATAAAGAGCTAACCTCATTTTTTCCTTGACATTACGCACTATTTTGCTTAATTTGGCCGGATTGCTTAATTTGAGGAGCGCATATCTGTGAAAAAATATACTACAAGTGCCAAACGATCAGACAATCCCCAAAAGTGGTATGTCGTTGATGCGAACGGAGCAGTGCTGGGTCGGCTTGCGACCCAGGTCGCCCAACGATTACGCGGTAAACACAATCCGCGCTTTACACCCCATGCGGACACTGGTGACTGGGTAATTGTGATCAATGCCGATAAAATCACCCTGAGCGGCCGCAAAATGGGTCAAAAAGTGTATTATCGCCATAGTGGATATATCGGCGGTCTTAAGGAAATTACCGCCAAGGATCTTCTGGAAAAAAAGCCGGAAGCGCTGGTACGCCATGCCGTCAAAGGCATGTTGCCCAAGAACAAACTGGGGCGGCAGCTCTATAAAAAGCTAAAAGTATATGCCGGCGAAACGCATCCACATGAGGCCCAGCAGCCCGAAACCCTGTCGATTTCTTAAGCGACCCAACTGAATCTGAATAACCCATTTGTTGAGGAAGACAATGCCAAAAGAAAACACCTACTACGCTACCGGCAAACGCAAAAATGCCATTGCCAAAACCTGGCTGACCCCAGGAAGCGGCAAAATTATTATTAATAAACGTCCGCTGGAGGACTATTTTCCACTCGAAACCCTGCAAACCAATTTACAGGAGCCCTTTAAGCTAACCAATACGGTTGGTTCTTTTGACGTCAATGTCAGCGTCAAAGGCGGCGGTATTGCCGGCCAGGCCGGGGCCGTGCGTCACGGCATTACCAAAGCGCTCATATTAACAGACGCTGAGTTGAGAACAGCGCTTAAAAAAGCCGGCTTTGTCAAACGCGACCCCCGTGTCAAAGAACGAAAAAAATATGGCCAGAAAGGTGCCCGAGCTCGTTTTCAATTTTCAAAACGCTAACATTCTATTCTCCCAGGTTAAAAAGGGGACGGGCAAGCGCCTATCCCCTTTTCTTATTCTGCCCAAACGACCGCTTTATCAAAAACATCAACAAAGTATTTTGTTTCATCTATTTTTTTGTTAAGATTTTTTTGCCTTTAGAAATCCTTTGTACCGAAAGCCATGGAACTATACCGAATGAAAATCATTCTCGCCTTTATTCTGCTGCTGTTTTTCTGGGGGACGCCACTTGATGCGATCAACGAATCCACACCGCTCAAGCCACCCGATACCCGCAGTCCGCAGTCGACCATGAGGGTTTTCATGGACAGCATGCAGCGCGCTTACCGGAAAAGCCTCAGATTGGGTTTTAAAAATGAAAAAGTCTATGTTGATCTGAATCGGGCGACCCAATGTTTTGATCTGAGTGAAATTGCGCCCAATGTGGTTCAGGATGTGGGCGATGAAACGGCCTTGTTGTTAAAGGAGGTATTTGACCGCATCGAATTGCCGCCTTTTGAGCAGATACCAGATGTATCAGCGGTTGAATCTCAGGGTCTGACCCAGTGGACGGTGCCGAATACCGCGATAAAGATCGTCATGATGGAAAAAGGACCCCGCCAGGGCGAATTTCTTTTCAGCCCCGGCACAGTGGCTAACGTGCACGAGTATTACGAGCGGGTGGATCATTTACCCTATAAATCCGGTGCTTCGGTGGACGCCTATACGGACTATATTTATGGGCCCGGCCCGATGATTCCCCAGCACTTGATCCGCAAATTGCCCGAATGGACAAAATTTGGCATCTACGACCAGGCGATATGGCAGTGGTTGGGGCTTGTGTTCACATTTTTGATCGCAGGAACGCTGATCGTGTTGGTATTTCGCTGGACGCGATACAAACCCGCCGATTCTGAGAAATCAGACGCGGAGCCGACGGTTTCCAGATGGTCCTGGCGCCGGCTGGCTTTTCCCATTGTCTGGATGCTGCTTGTCCTGATAACGGATCATTTTTTAGACGAACAGATCAATATCACCGGAGGCGTGCTGAAGGTTGTCAAAATTAGCCTGCGGGTTCTCTTATTTATTGCCAGCGGCTGGGCCATTATCGTCATCGGCAACGGTATCGCCGAATTTATCATCACCTCGAAGCACGCCTTCGCCAGAAGCATTGATGCCAATCTAGTACGTCTCATTACCCGTCTGGTCACCTTGGTGCTTCTCTTTGTGCTGCTGTGGAATACCAGCGATTATCTGGGGATGTCCTTTACCGCGGTGTTTGCCTCGGCCGGTATCGTCGGTCTGGGTGTCGCCCTGGCAGCGCGCGAAACGCTGGCCAATTTTTTCGGGGGCATCAGCATTTTTATGGATCGACCGTTTAAAACCGGGGATTATATCGTCCTGGATACCGGTGAGCGCGGCTGGGTGAGTGAGGTCGGCCTGCGCAGCACGCGTATATTGACGCGTGACGACATCCAGATTTCGGTTCCCAACTCCCTGATGACCAGCACAAAAGTCATCAACGAAAGTGCGCCGCAGCCCCGTTTCAGGGTGCGTGTCAAGGTCGGCGTTGCCTATGGCAGTGATGTCGATCAGGTCGAGGAAACGCTGCTTTCCGTAGCCGGCCAAAATAACCTGGTGACGCTCGTACCCGAGCCGCGCGTTAGATTTCGTCAAT
>JASFGH010000311.1:0-5405 GCA_050123865.1 Desulfobacterales bacterium
TGCGGGTGGATCAACTCGAGAAAGAGTGCCCTTCCGACTGGTCGCCAATCAAGAACGAACTCGACGAGCTTTTCGGTACGGTCGGCAGCAAACTTGACCGTACCTTTCAAGAAATGTCCTCTCGAGAAACGTTATGGTAGAAGCAAGCCGGGGGGAGGATGTCTCGCTCTCCCCCCGCCGGTCAAGGACTGTAATTTTATGTAACCACTTCACACAATTTGCGCCCGTCCAAACTAAAGCCAAAGCCCTCAGTGGATAGCCGTGCTTCAGAGGTAATGGTTACCCGTTCATCTCGTAAGCAAGGATCGTTGAAGAGGTTGCTTTTTCCAGCGGAATACTGCGGATAAATTTGATCCCGGCCGATCCCAATGGCTCATCCAAACCCGCGAAGCTAACGTGTTTGGCATTATGTTTCGGCTCGGTCATTTTCAACAAAAGCTAAACTTATCTTTGAATATGTGCCAACCAAAAAATTAGCAATTTTGATGAAACTTCGCTACGATCCCTATCAAATATTTCGGTTTAGCAAAACGCCTGTGGGTCTTTATGCGCAGGCTTTTAGGGGAGAAACCGAACCGGTCGATTTGTCATCCCTACACCCCCATCGAGTCTCCCAGGGTATATTCCGTTCCTCTTGGGACGAAAGTTGCACACATTACCGGCGGACTCGGTTGCCCCAATGGGTGTGACTTTTGTTGCACATCTCACTATTTCAAGCGGCGATATATTCCTTATCTACTTTGCATTCCCTGGGACACCCCTTTACAAAAAGGTTTTGGAGGGGGGGGCGTTATCTGAGCGCTTACCGGGATCAACCCGATTACCGGAAATTTGATGGCTTTTCCATGCATTTTAAGCATGAGCACTTCAAACCGGAGGAAATAGAAGACCTTCAAAAAGCGTTATATCGCAAAGCATTTGAAACGCTCGGGCCTTCCTTAGTGCGCGTTATGAAAACCTGGTTTGAAGGCTACCACACCATGAAATCTTCCTCTCGGCCCCTATTGCGCCAAAGGGCGGAACGAATGCGCGGATATGTTAGAAGCGCTCTTCCCGCTATCTATCCTGCAATTTGGTTCGGACCCAATCGGCAACGCAGAGCGGAAGCCAGGCAATTTCTCGATGATACTATAAAAGAATTTGGCTCCCTTTCCTTTAAAAAGCGGCTGGAGTGTTGGGGCACGCTTCCCTTATCTTTTTGGACATGGATGACATAAAGCCTCGGGTGGTTCCAACAGCTACGGCTTTTTGGCAGGAAACATCGTGTCTGATCTGGCAGCAGGCTTGTCATACGAGGGCTCGGAGGTTGATAACCCCTATTTTTAATCCTAAATTGTACCTCTTCAATTATGTTCTTCAATATGATAGAGTAAATCGTTATACAAAACGGCGGCATAGCCAAGTGGTAAGGCAGAGGATTGCAAATCCTTTATCCCCTGGTTCGACTCCGGGTGCCGCCTCCAGAAATCTCCCTATCAACCACAATTTACAATTCTTTTTCGAATCCAAAATCATGAGTATGTCACTGTACAAATATTTTTTTAGACATAAGCGCTCTGACTTGAGGATTACCTATTGAAAAATATCCATAGGTGATTATTTTAACCGTCATTACAGATTTTTAAATTTAATCCGCCTGCGGCGGACGAGTCCTCCAGAGGCGGATAAAGATTCAATACCCCGCCCCTTGGGGCGATTAACATCTTCTGATTGATACCCCGTTGCTTGCGGCGGGGAAATTCATTGTAATGGTAATAGTATGGAGGCAATTATGAGAGTCAATATAAAATGCTTTGCATCATTGGTAAATTTAGATACGTGCGATTATAAAGACAGCACGGAATACGAGCTGGATGACGGCCAAACAGTTGAAGATCTGGTTCAACTTGCGGGAATTTCCAAAGATGATGTAAACATTGTCTTTGTAAACAGTCGAGTCGTAGATCTCGACACAGTTTTGTCAGACGGGGATCAGGTTGGGCTGGCCCCGGCTGTAGGTGGTATGTAAACAATATCCAGCCATATCTATGATTTCAATCACTCTTATCAGGTTATATGAATCGACTATTTCTTATCCTTGATCGGAGTATATACGCAAATAAAGTGCTTTCTCAAAAGCACTCATATCTGCTATAAAACAATTTTTCGGATTATTGTATCATCGCCGTTTTCGCGACATTAAAGAACTCATATTAGATTATGCATCCCACACCTTTCTACATCTGTCTCCTTTCCCAAAGATCTCTGAATCTTTTTTAAATAAGCATGCCGCAGGATGAACTTGAGATAAAGGCATCGATGATCATTTATTCGATTTATTCTGTTTTATGTCAATTTCCTGGATTAGTTTGAGCACGGCTAATTCTTTGGCTTTTGCTTCAACTTCCACGGTAATGTCCAGGTTCAACCAGAATACCGGAAAGTCCTTGAGATTAATGTAATCATGATGATTTCGGTTATTTCCACTCTCCCAGGGCTATAAAGGACTCGAAATATGAAAAAGCGGCTCCCGGTTCCAAGTTTTCATTACCTGATGAGTCGCGTCTTTGATGCTCAGACCGTCAGGCAGGCAACGATGATGATGTAGGTCGTATACGAGAGGGATTTTCAGTTTTTTGCAAATTGGCAGTAAATCTCGGGGCGTATACAGCCTATCATCGTTTTCCAGGGTAAGGCGGCGGCGAATGCCATGTGGTAGACTCCGAATTACCCTAACCAGGCGCTGTAGGGCCTTATTTTTGTCTCCGTAAACACCTCCGGCATGTATATTGATCACATCGGCGTTGACCCATTTCGCAACTTCCGTCTGATATTTAAGGTCGGCAATTGATCTGCGGGTAACCTCTGGATTCGGCGATGACAATAGGATGAACTGATCGGGATGGAAGCTTGTACGCATGTCGTTTCTTCGGCAGAAAACCCCGCATTTTTTGAATGTTTTTACAATTTCATTGGATTGGGGTAACGCTTCTATGGCGTATCCTATGTACTGACCTTTTTTCAAAAAGATAGCTGGTCTAATTCTAAATACCTTTTGGACCAACATATAAAACCAACTGGCTTTTTTTATTGATACTTAGATTAACGCTTATTTGAGCTCCGTCAACCAATCACGGCCGCAGGAAAGGTGAGCTTCTTGTAAACTATTGTTGGTACCGAATTGCAGTTAAAGCCTGATTTTTTGCATTTACGGAAGAAACTAAAAAAAGCCGATATTTTAGGACCGGCATTAGACTCGATTACCCAACGCCGGAATTTAATCCGCCTGCGGACGAGTCCTCCAGAGGCGGAGAAAGATATAATTCTCCGCCCCTTGGGGCGATTAAAATCTTCCGATTGATACCCCGTCGCTTGCGGCGGGGAAATTCATTTATAGTAGTGAGGCTCTATATTTCATATACGTTTAAATTATGCTAAGCAAAGATGAGGGCACTTGATTCTACGGCATCTTTTTTGAATCTATAGTGAAGGCGGATCACTTTTAAAACGGAGGCACGGATTTGAAGGGGAGCAACGACAGAATTAAGTTGGTCTTTACGATCCTGAGTGGGGATGACGAATTCGACCGGGCCTGTGAGATTATCCCGGATTCGTTGTGCACAAACCTGCCGCTCAACTACGTTATGAACGTTGTCAACGGGGCCGCATCGAAGCTGGCGGAACAGGTCGCCAGCGCCAAAGTGGTCTTACCCTGGCTTTTGAGCACGATGGGCGCGCCGGCATATATTGTTGGATTTTTATTGCCGCTGCGTCAAGCCGGTACCCTACTGCCTCAATTGGTGGTATCCGGGCAGATGCGGCGCTTTGAAGTCAGAAAACGGTTCTGGGTCCTGTCGGCCATTGTTCAGGCGCTGATGCTGATGGGCATGATTGTCGTTGCCGCTGGATTGGCTGCTGCTGTGAGCAGCCCCATCTGGGGACGATTTGCAGATCTATCCAGTCGCAAGGTGCTGGTCATCGGTGGAATGATGGGGGCGGTCACCGGTGCGGCTGCGCTTTTCCTCGGCATTTTACCCGCCTTTTTTCAGAACCCCTACGTATATGGCCTGATATTTGTTCTTTTAGGATTTGCCGAAGCCGGGGTGTTGCTGGGGCGAAAGACATTTCTGATCGACCAGGTCGATCCGGACCAGCGTACGACCTACGTGGCATTTGCCAATACCGTCATGGGTGTCGTGACGCTTTTATTCGGTTTTGCGGGAATCCTGGCGCAGGTTTACGGCATCCAGATACTTATTTTTATCCTGACTTTTTTTGGCATCGCCGGTGCCGTTGTCAGTTTCTTTCTGCCGGAAATATCAGGCAAAGATGATGCCTGATCAAATTGGCGTGATTTTTTTCTCAGTCTCTTTATTCCGCTGACCGATATCCCTGCAGAAGGCTTTTTATTTCCTCGGCATCGATCGGATCCAGCTCGGGCAGCGGTCGCTGGTCAACAACATCCCTGAATCGGTGGCCAAATACCTCGCGTTCAGCTGTTTTATACAGCACCCCGATCGGTATTTTTTCACTCCATTCCATCGTTTTTTTCAGAGCCTGCTCTTGATCTGCCGGGTCGTAGGCATCATCCAGCCGGCAGATACGCTCCTTGTACCATGAAAAAGGCCGTGTTCCCCAGGTAATGCACGGTTGGATCACATCAATGTAAGATAAACCCCGGTGCCGGACAGCTGCAACCAGCAGATCTTTTAAGTGCTCCGGTTCCCCCGCAAATCCGCGGGCCACAAAGCCACAACCATGAATAATGGCGATGGCCGGCATGTTCAAAGGTGTGATTTGGACGCCTTTGGCCTGAATGCTGCGTTTTTCCCCCACCGGGGTGGTGGGTGACGCCTGCCCCTTGGTCAGCGCATAAATTTCGTTGTTGTGCACGACCACCGTGATGTCCGGATTGCGGCGCAGGGCATGCAGAAAATGATTTCCGCCTTCCCCGTAGCAATCTCCGTCGCCGGTCACCACCATGGTCGTCAATTGCGGGTTGGCCGCATTGATACCGATGGCTGCCGGAAACGCCCGGCCGTGTAGTCCATTGAAGAAATTGCAATGGAGGTAGTGGGGCAATTTAGCCGCCTGACCGATGCCCGATACCAGGCATACCTGATGAGGCGATTTTTTCAGCTCCACCAGGGCACTCTTTAAAGCTTCGAGTATCTTGAAATTCGGGCATCCCGGACACCACTGGCTGGCGACATCGTTTTCAAATTCATTTTTTTTTGGCATTAAAATGGGTCCTTATAAAATCTGCAGTCAATGGCAAGCCATCATTACGCTGAATGCTGCCTTCAAATACCACGTTATATTCGGAACGCAACAACCGGGCCAGCTGCCCGGTGGCATTATTCTCAACAATCCACATCTTTTTGCCTGCCGGAAATGCGTAATCCGGAAGCGGCCACAATTCGCTA
>JASFGH010000312.1:0-5402 GCA_050123865.1 Desulfobacterales bacterium
GGAGGTGTCGTTATGGAACCAGAAAGACCCATTGCCCCTTCCACACTGAGTGTCAAAGACCTATCGTGGCAGATTTTATGGGACTTGGAAAAATGTACCCTTTGCGGCAAGTGCACGGCTGTCTGTCCAGTCAATGCCATTGAATTGGGGGTATTTCGCAAGCGCATCTTAGAACCACCGGCAGATATCACCCGGGAGACGGCCACGGCTTTTAAAAGCTATTACGGAATCCGGCAGAAAACAGATCCGGCTTACCGATGTGTCGGCTGTGCCATGTGCACCATGGTCTGCCCCAATGATGCCATTGTGCCCTATCGCACGGATGAATCGGACAAACTTAAATTTCACATTGACCAGGGCGGTCAGCCCCGCCGACGTGGCGGGCGGCGCAATATGCCCGGAGGTGTCTTAGACCGCTTAAAATTTATCCGCATTTCGATGTTGACCGATCCGGCCCTGGACGCCGGCCGTCACGAATTTGAACTGCGCACCCTGCTGGGGCGCGTCTTGCCACCCGAAGAGAATCTGAAATTTTTAAGCGTCAATGGCTGGATTCCTCCTGTGCGCGAAATCTATCCTCTGATCATTGGCGCTATGTCGTTTGGCGCCCTGTCACCCACCATGTGGGAAGGGCTGCAAATGGGAGTAGCCTATCTAAACGAAGAACTTGGGATGCCGGTGCGAATTTGTACCGGTGAGGGCGGTTGCCCGCCGCGGCTGCTGCGGTCCCGATTTCTAAAATATGTCATTTTGCAGATTGCCAGCGGTTATTTTGGCTGGGATGAAATTATTCACGCGATCCCGGAAATGAAAGAAGACCCCTGTGCGATTGAAATCAAATACGGTCAGGGAGCCAAACCCGGAGATGGCGGCTTGCTGATGTGGTACAAGGTCAACAAGCTGATTGCGGCCATCCGGGGGGTGCCTACCGGCGTGAATTTACCGAGCCCACCCACCCACCAGACCAAATACTCGATTGAGGAATCGGTGGCGAAAATGATCCAGTCCATGTACATGGCCTGGGGATTCCGGGTACCGGTCTATCCTAAAATTTCCGGCACCTCGACGGCACTGGCGGTCTTAAACAACCTGACGCGAAACCCTTATGCCGCCGGGTTGGCCATCGACGGTGAAGATGGGGGTACGGGCGCCGCCTATAACGTATCCATGAACCACATGGGGCACCCCATCGCCAGCAATATTCGTGACAGCTATCTGACGCTGGTGGAATTGGGCATGCAAAACCAGGTGCCGTTGCTGGCCGGCGGAGGGGTCGGCAAGAGTGGAAACCTTGCAGCGAATGCGGCCGCGCTGATCATGCTGGGCGCCAGCGGAGTGCAAATCGGCAAATATGTTATGCAGGCGGCTGCCGGGTGTCTGGGATCCGAATCCGACCGCTGCAACATCTGCAATATCGGCCTGTGTCCCAAGGGCATCACCTCCCAGGATCCGCGTTTGTATCGGCGGCTTGATGCCGAGCAGGTCGCCCAGAGACTGGTCGATCTTTACCTGAGCTTTGATACCGAACTGAAAAAAATCGTGGCACCGCTGGGGCGATCCACTTCATTGCCCATCGGTATGTCCGATGCGCTGGGCATCGATGATTCCAATATAGCGGAGCGGTTGCAGATTAAATATGTCGTATAACCATAACGCCTACGGAGCAAAAATGGCTTAAGCACACGCTCTTATCATAAATAGAGATAAATTCTAATTTCGAATTTCGGATTTCTCCTGATGAACTGATGTGGAGAGAAAATATGAACGAACAGAAAACAAACCATCACGCACAGATCCAGGTCATCTCGGGTCATTTCGGTGGCAAACGGGTGGAGTCGAGAGTCCTGGAGGAGCAGATTCAGGATGCCGTCTCGCAGGGCCAGCGTTCTCTTGATATTCAGGCCTACGGGCAACATGGCATCGGTGGCCGGCTCTGGAGCGCAGGGGTTGAAACCATTCAAGTCAAAATATCCGGCCACCCCGGGCAACGGGTGGGCTCCATGGGCTTCCCCAACACGTTTATCGAAGTCCTGGGTCCGGCCTCAGATGATGTGGGCTGGCTGAATGCCGGGGCCGAGATTGTCATTCACGGCAATGCGGGCAACGGCTGCGCCAATGCCATGGCACAGGGCAGAATTTCCATCGCCGGCAACATCGGTGCCCGCGGCATGACCATGACCAAACACAATCCGCGCTTTGCACCGCCCGAGCTCTGGGTGCTGGGTTCGGCCGGCGATTACTTCGGTGAATTTATGGCCGGTGGAATTGCCGTAATTTGCGGCCATGAGGCTCAGAATCCGGACAATGTACTGGGTTATCGACCCTTTGTTGGAATGGTCGGTGGCAAAGTGTTCTTCCGCGGCCCCCATGCCGGCTACAGTCAAACCGACGCCAAACTGATTCCGGTTGGCGATGCGGATTGGGAGTGGTTAACCGAGAATTTGAAAATATTTTTACAACGTATCGATCGATCCGAACTGCTCAAAGCGTTTTGCGACAAAGCCCGGTGGCAACTTCTGGTGGCGCGCAGTGCGCAGGAGAAAGTGTCCAGCCCGATGCGATCCATGGCATCGTTTCGATCCGGTGTTTGGGACAAAGAGCTGGGCCAGGGCGGATTAATCGGCGATTTAACCCAGCTGGATCGCACCCCGATTCCGCTGATCACACACAGTTTCCTGCGGCGCTTTGTGCCGGTCTGGGAAAACCGTAAATACGCGGCTCCCTGCGAGGCCACCTGTCCGACCGGCATTCCGGTACAGGAAAGATGGCGTTTGATTCGTGAAGGTCGTGTGGATGAGGCTGTCGATCTCGCTTTGAGCTATACGCCTTTTCCGGCATCGGTTTGCGGTTACCTGTGCCCTAACCTGTGCATGCGATCCTGTACCCGTCAAATTTCAGCCCTGGCACCGGTGGATGTCACCCAGCTAGGCCAGGCGAGCCTGAAGGCCAAATTGCCTGAACTTCCGCCCGAAAGCGACAAGAAAATTGCGGTCATTGGCGGTGGGCCGGCCGGAATATCCGTCGCCTGGCAGCTGCGTCAGGCCGGGCATCCGGTCACGATTTACGAGGTCGCCAAAGAGCTGGGTGGGAAAATAACGCGCCAGATTCCCGAAAGCCGCATCCCGAAGGAAGTCATCACCGAAGAAATGCGACGGATTAAAAAAGTGATTCCGCGCATCAACCTTCAGCGACCCCTGGGTGCCGAGGATATCAGCCGGCTCAAAGAAGATTTTGATTACGTCGTCATTGCCACCGGCGCTCAGAAACCCAGGCGCCTGCCGATACCCGGCAATGAGCGGGCTCTGACCGCATTTGAATTTCTGGAAAATGCCAAAGCCAACAAGGCCAAGGTGGGTAAACATGTCGTCATTATCGGTGCCGGCAATGTGGGCTGCGATGCGGCCGCCGAAGCCCACCGCCTGGGCGCGCGTAAGATCACCCTGCTGGATATCCAGGAACCGCTGTCTTTCGGCAAAGAAAGGCAAGCGGCCGAGGCTGTGGGCGCCGAATTCAAATGGCCGGTGGTTACGGATGAAATTACCGCCACCGGCGTTAAACTCATCACCGGAGAGGAATTGCCGGCCGATACGGTTATTGTTTCCATTGGGGACGTACCGGACCTGGAATTTATTCCCGCAAGCGTTCGGGCTGAAAACGATTTTGTTAAAGTCAATGAGAACTACCAGACCTCGGACATGCAGATTTTTGCCATCGGCGATGTGGTTCGCCCGGGACTGCTGACCGAAGCCATTGGTTCGGGACGCATTGTGGCCCGCACGATTTGCGATATGATAGAAGGCAAACGCCCGGCTATGGACAAACGTGACATGATCGATCGTCAGCGGGTGACCCTGGAATATTTTGATCCGCGAATCACCGAGTTTACCGATCTGGATCACTGCGGGTTGCAATGCTCATCCTGCGGTGCCTGCCGGGACTGCGGCATCTGCGTTGCCGTTTGCCCCCAGGCAGCCATCAGCAGAAAAGCGCTCGAAAATAACAGCTATGAATATGTCGTGGATGAAAACCTGTGCATCGGCTGCGGTTTTTGCGCTGGCGCCTGCCCGTGTGGAGTGTGGGATTTGGTTGAAAACACCCCTATCGAATAAAAGCTATCTTAAAAATGCATCTAACGCCCAAGGGCTGTGTTAAAAACCGATTCAAAATACTCGAATACTAGCGTGTATGCTCCGTTTTTGAATCGGTTTTCGCCTTGCCCTTGGACGTGATCTACTATTTTTAAGATAGCTTTCAGTTCAATGTTTTACAGATTGGAGACAATTTCAAGATATACTTTAATTGGAGCTTGATGTATAACGATAACCCAAATGCCTTATGGCTCTCAGATAAAATAATCTAAACAAATTGAAAACCCCAGGTTTTTTCCAAGGGCTCCCGCAGCATGCGGGATTTCACGTCTTGATCTAATTAATCAAATGGGTTCAAAAGGCGCAATTCGGTTCGAAAGCGGAGCGTACACGATAGTACGTGAGCATTTCGGAGCGGATTGCAACACAGCCGTCGGGAAAAAGATGGGGTTTTGAAAAAGAGATTATGGATGCATTACTGGCACTGGAGGACGGCCGCACCTTTCCCTGCCGGTCCTTTACCGGCCCGGGACAGGCAACTGGTGAGGTTGTATTTAACACCAGCATGACCGGCTATCAGGAAGTCCTCACCGATCCATCATACAGCGGGCAAATGGTGGTTATGACCTATCCGCTGATCGGAAATTACGGGGTCAATCCGGAGGACATCGAATCCGACCGTATACAGGTGGCCGCTTTTATCATTAAAGAATATCAGCTCCATCCGAGTAATTATCGGTCAACGGCAAGCCTGGCAGATTACCTGATCGACCAGAATATAATGGGCCTAGAAGGTCTGGACACACGGGCCATCACCCGCCATATCCGCAATGCCGGCGCAATGCGGGCCGTTATCTCCACAGACGATCTCACACCGGCTTCTTTAGTGAAAAAAGCCAATGAAATTCCCCAGATGGCCGGATTAAACCTGGCAGAAAAGGTGACGACCCTGCAGCCCTTTTGCTGGGATGATGGCAAACCGCAATTTTTCGATCCCGACAAACGCCCTCTGGATCAGACGGTCTGGCAGCATCGCGGGGCCCAACCTTCAGTCGTGGCTTTTGATTTTGGAATTAAATTCAACATCTTGCGGCAACTTGAGCAGGCCGGATTTGAGCTTGTGGTGGTGCCTTCTTCGACATCCGCCGCCACGATTCAAGCCATGGCGCCCGACGGTATATTCCTTTCAAACGGCCCGGGCGACCCCGAGCCGGTTAGCGATGCCATTCAGACCATACGATCGCTATTGGACTATCGACCTATTTTCGGGATTTGTCTGGGTCACCAGCTCCTCGGGCTGGCGCTGGGCGCAAA
>JASFGH010000313.1:0-5390 GCA_050123865.1 Desulfobacterales bacterium
TTGAAGGATTGCACGTTGACTCAAAAACACAAAGTTCTGATCATGCGCTGTGATGGGTATGACCCGGACCGAATTGCCGGTATCGTCAAAGAAGGCCTGGCCGAATTGGGCGTTGTTCCCACCGGCCGAATTCTGCTGAAACCCAACGCCGTGCTGGCCCATCCGCAGTTTTTCCCTAATGCCTATACGCGAGCAGAATTTTTAGATGGCGTCCTGGCTGCCATAAAATCCCGGGCAGAAGCCCCTGAGGAAATTTCGGTGGGTGAACGCTCCGGCATCACGGTGCCAACGCGCTTTAATTTTAAAAATGCCGGCTATTTGGAAATTATTGATCGGCACGGGGTCAAAGCCTATTATTTTGACGAATCCAGACAGGTGCCGGTAAGGCTAAGGAACCGGCATGCGCTGCGGGATACCGTATACATTCCCGGACCCATTGCCCGCTGTGATTTCCTTGTCAATCTGCCCAAATTTAAAGCCCATCCTTGGTGCCGCTTGACACTGAGCCTTAAAAATTTTATCGGCCTGCAGGATGATCGCCATCGGCTGGTGGATCATAATCAGTTTCTGGAGCATAAAATTGCTGATTTGCAGGAAGTGATCGAGTCCAAATTTATTGCCGTTGATGGCATTATCGCCGGCCAAAAAATGATGCTCACGCCAACGCCATTTTTACTGGGAGCCATTGTGATGGGGACCAATTCATGCGCGGTTGACACCGTCGGTTGCCATATGGTCGGCATAAAGCCGCAGAATTTGACGCATCTGCGGTATGCAGCCCACCGCGGCTATGGCCCGCTAACGTTGGACCACATTGAGGTTGGTGGGGATTATCCGCTGGCGGCGGTTCAGGAGCGCACCCGGAACTTTAAATTTTGTGTCGAACGCATTGATGACTATTTCAGCGGCAGCCACAGACTCAACTGCTCGGTGGGAAAATTTCCTGAAGTCCATGCAACCCATTATTGCCGGGGCGGATGTCCCGGCGCCCTGCAGGAAGCCATTCACATATTTCGCGAATTTAATCCGGATGTCGACCATCAGATGCGGAAATTGCGCTATGTCGTCGGTAAGATTGACGAACCGCTTGACCTGGATAAAGATGAGCGGGTCATCTTCGCCGGTGACTGCACCTGCTGGCAAGGCAAAATTGACGGAAAAGCCGTTAAAATCGAAGCGGGATATAAAACCGTCACTGAGGTCAATGTTAAAAAAACAGCTTCAAACGACATGCTGTTAAAAACGGTTTCAACCCTGGTACATGCGCTTAAAAAGCGATCATCGCGATACATTCATGCCAGGGGTTGTCCGGTATCGGTCGCCCAGCACGTCAATTATGTCTCTGCGGTGGCAAATATAAAGAATCCCATTTTTGATCGTCGCTTGCTATTCCCGGTTATCCTGGCCTACGTGCAAATGCGTTTCTTCCGGTTTCTAAATCGTTTTATGCCTTAAGCGTCTATTAACAGTCATTGCAGCCAAAAGGAAAAACTCTGTCGAATGCCCGGTCTGAACATCTTTACCAGCAACAAGCTTGAAATTTTAGCGGCACAACTGGCGCAGCAGCTGAAAACGCCTGTGTCAGAAACGCTGAAACCCGAAATTATTGTCATCCAGAGTGCCGGCATGGAACGCTGGATATCTCAGGAACTTGCCCGCCACAATGGCATCTGTGCAAACATCCATTTTCCTTTCCCCAATACCTTTTTGGGTTACATTGCCCAACAGGTCTTGCCCGATGATGAGCAGCCATCGCTCTTCGAGCCCGATGTTCTGATGTTTAGGATCATGAAAGTACTTCCGGCATGCACGATAACGCCCGGATTTGAGCGTCTGAGAGCCTACCTGTCCGATGATACCAACCGTCTCAAGGAATTGCAGATTTCAAGCAAACTGGCTGATCTTTACGACCAGTATCAGGTGTTTCGACCGGACATGATCATTCGCTGGGAGCAGGGCGATAATCCCGAGCACGACGAAGACCGCTGGCAGGCAGAGCTCTGGCGACAGTTGCAAAATGGTCACCAAAATCAGCACCGAGCCAGACAACAGCGAAATGTGATTGAGCACCTTCATACCCATCCGGAGCTTTTTCCGGATCTGCCGCAACGCATTTTTATGTTTGGTATTTCATACCTGCCGCGTTTTCATCTGGAGGCATTTGCAGCAGTTTCGGAGGTTGTTGAAACCAATGTCTATTTGCTGAATCCGTGTCAGGAGTACTGGGGCGATATTATTTCCCAAAAAAAAATGCAACGCATCCAACGCACATATTCTCATACGACGGATGCCACGACGGAACTGCACCTGGAAGAGGGCAACCGTCTGCTGGCCTCCATGGGATCTCACGGTAAGGATTTTCATACCGTGATCAGCGGTTTTGATATTCAGATTCACGAAAACTATCAGGACCCGGGATGCACGACCCTCCTGAGCTGTATTCAATCGGATATTCTAAATTTAAGAGATCGCCGGCCGGTGCCGGCCATCATAAACGATCAAAACAATTCTTTGGCAGCAACGACCCGGCCACCGCAATTGGTGATCGACCCATCAGATACCACAATACAGATCCACTGCTGCCACAGCCCGATGCGTGAAACGGAAGTATTACATGATAACCTGCTGGCCATGTTTGAAGCCGACCCCCAACTGCGACCCAAAGACATTGTTGTCATGACGCCCGACATTGATATCTACGCCCCTTATATTCAGGCTGTTTTTGATACAGGGATCGATGAGCGCCTGCATATTCCGTTTAGCATAGCAGACTGTGGGGCCCGGTACCAAGGTCGCCTGATCGACGGCTTTTCATTATTTCTAGAACTAAAAGGCTCCCGCTTCAGCGTATCTCGTATTTTGCGATTGCTGGAAGCACCGGGTGTTCGAGAAAAATTTGGCCTCAATCGCAGGGACGTCGAAATTGTCGAGCGTTGGATTCATGATACGCGAATTCGTTGGGGAATCGATGCAAACCATCGCCGCCAGCTGGGCCTTCCGGCGCTTTCAGAAAACACCTGGTATGCGGGCATTCGGCAACTGTTACTGGGGTATGCCTTACCGGGCAACCATCAGCGAATGTTTGACGATATCTGGCCCTATGATGCCGTTGAGGGAAACGACATTCATAGTTTGGGGAAATTTTTGGATTTTAGCGATGCCGTATTTCGATATGCCCGGGGGTTGACCGGGGCCAAAAGCTTGCGCAACTGGAGCCTATTTTTTAAGCACATGCTCGATTATTTTTTCCTGCCGGATGAAGAAATCCAGGGCGAGTTAATAAGTTTACGATCCATCCTGGATGGCCTGGGCCAGCGCCAGACTGATGTGGCCTTCAACGAAAAACTCGTATTCGAGCCCATCCGATTTTATCTGGAACGTCAGCTGGACAAATTGCAATTCTCTTCCGGCTTCATGACCAGCGGTGTTACTTTTTGTGCCATGCTTCCGATGCGCAGTATTCCCTTCAAGGTTGTCTGCTTGATGGGCATGAATTCAGATGCGTTCCCGCGTGACGCACAGCCGACATCTTTCGATCAAATCGCGCAACACCCGCGACCCAGCGACCGCTCCCGTAGAAATGACGACAAGTATCTGTTTTTAGAATCCATCATCTCGGCCCGTAATACGCTTTATATCAGTTACGTGGGGCAAAGCATCCAGGACAACAGTCGTATGCCCCCATCGCCTCTTGTTAGTGAATTGCTGGACACGATTGAAAAGGGATTTGAGCTTCCCGGAAAAAATATTCGGGAACATGTGCTGCGGTTTCATCGCCTGCAGGCCTTTTCCGCCGAATACTTTACAAAAGAGGGCCCCCTTTTCAGCTATTCATCGGAAAACTGCGATGCAGCTGCATTTGTCAGCAAAAACAAAACGGCCTTGCCGCTTATCACGCGAGCAATACCCCTGAAAGCGCCCGAAGAAGCCGAATGGCGCGTTCTGGATATTGAGTCTCTTTGCCGCTTTTTCAGACATCCGACACGGTTTTTGCTACAGCAGCGTCTGGGTATTTATCTGGAACAGACCGAGGTCTTGACCGAAAAACGTGAAGATTTTGAATTAGATCCATTAGATCAATTCCATGTTGGCCAGCGCCTTTTAAGCACCCGCATGGCCGGTCATGACCTGGATGCCTGCCGGTCGGCCCAGATGGCCAGGGGGCATTTCCCGCATGGAAACGTCGGCACCTTGATGTATAACAAAATGAGCAGCGCAGTCGATCAGTTTGCCGGCAGGGTGGAAACCATGCAAGAAAAGCGCATTGCGGAACCAGTAGCGTTGCAGATCAACATTGACGAATTTAACTTGCTGGTAAGAATGCCGAATATTTATAAGAGCGGACTGGTTCAATACCGATATGCAAATCAACGCGCTCAGGATTTGCTGGACCTGTGGATTTATCATCTGGTTCTCTGTGACAGGACACAAGCTGATTTGCCGCGAACGAGTGTTATGCTATTCAAGGATTCAGTTTGGCAGTTCGGCCCGGTTGATTACCCGCGAGATATACTGGCGGAATTACTCGCGGTCTTTAAGGCCGGCCTGGAAAAACCGCTGCATTTTTTTCCGGCCACATCATTTGCGTACGTTTTTCAGCAGAAAATCAACAACAGATCTGAAAAACAGGCCATGGACGCGGCCCGGCGCAATTGGCTCGGCACTGATTATTCCAGAGGCGAATCCGATGATTCCTATGTTGATATTTGCTTTAAAAGTACCGATCCGCTGGACAGCCATTTTGCAGATGTTTCCAGTGCGGTAATTGAGCCTTTACTGGCAAACGGTGGTCCGGTGGAATATGTTCCCTCAATATGAAATGGTTCGTTTCACAGCAAGGAGAAAGCTATGGCAATGATCGTTCAGCTGCACGAGGGTGTGGCCATTAAAAAATTCAAATTGAACAAACCTGCACTGAGCCTGGGGCGCGACCCGGAAAGTGATATTTTTATCGACAACACGGTTGTCAGCTCAAAGCACGCCATTATCACGGTTGATCTGCAGCCTGAATCCGGTGGTGGGCCGCTGTATTACATTGAAGACTTAAATAGCACCAATAGTACCTATGTTAATGGTGAGAAAATCACGCGGCACCTGCTGGTGCACGATGACGTGGTCCGGATCGGCTGGAACCATTTTAAGTTTATCGATGAAGCGCAGGCAGGTCCGAATCAAACTGCCAAAATTAAAAAAAGCTGGATACCGGGTGTATATTACACCGAAGAAGAAAAATAAGTTCCGGTAGCTATTTATTTCTTTTTTTGGCAATTGGGTATCGGAACAATTTCTAAATCCGAAGCACGAAATACGAAACAATTTCAAAACCATAAATCCAAATGATCAAAACATTTGAATTTTGGAAATTGAATATTTGGATTTGTTTCGAGTTT
>JASFGH010000314.1:0-5342 GCA_050123865.1 Desulfobacterales bacterium
ATTGACGATTGAGCAGATAAGGGGAAAAATGATCGATCATCACCGCATTCGGTTTGAAAGACCGGATTTAGCAAATTTAAAAGAAAAACATACCGTCGTAGACCTGCACTTTCATTCCCATTATTCGGACGGACATAATTCGATAGAAGCCATTGCCCAAAAAGCCCGTGAACTGGGCATCGGCATAGCTGTAACCGATCATAATGAAATCCGAGGAGCCCTTGAAATTGCACAGCACCGCGATATCCTGAGTATACCGGGAATTGAAATGACGTCCTCGGAGGGAACCCATATTCTGATCTATTTTTATCAACTGGATCAGCTGGAAACGTTCTACCATGATCACGTGATTCCGCACATGGGCAATGATATCATGAGCTCCACCGTGCTTCAGATGGAAGAAATCATCAAACGGGCCCGCAAATTCAGAACCGTTATCATCTTCCCACACCCCTACTGCGGGGTTTATACCGGAATTCAAAATTCATATTTTTCCGATGATCGGCGTGAGCACATTTTTTCCATGGTTGATGGCGTCGAGGTTATCAATTCTGAAAACATGAAAATATCGAACCTGCGCAGTGCGGTTTTGGGCTTTAATCTGAACAAATGCATCACCGGCGGCAGTGACGGTCATCGCGTGGCCCAGATGGGAAGAGTGGTCACCTATGCGCGCTGCCGGCGGAACAGCAAGGCTTTTCTGGATGCCATCAGAAAGAAAAAGACCAGGGTGGTGGGAAAAGAAATCGACCTGATCCGCAAGGTAACATCAAACGGCGTAAAGCTGCGAAACAACATAAAAAATTACCCGGACCTGGTCGAAAAAAATCTCAAATACGGCTATACGGTCATTAATACCAAATCAAGGGAAATTAAAGAAAACGTAAAACGCAGCTGGAATGGCAAAAAAAGAGAAAGACACAAAAATTATCGGGCTTTATAACTATTTATTCTGAACTTGTAAGGCCTGAGATATAAATTCAAAACCGCATTTATTTTCATGCAAAAAAATCGCCGGGAATTCAAAAATCCCCGGCGATTTTATTTTATTTCCAATTTAAACCCGGAGGGCAAATTTTTGGATGCCCTATCCGAATTTCATGTCAATGTGGATGATAAGAAAGGCGATAAGGTCAGAATCCACTGCGGCAACAGTTAGAAGCTATCTTAGGAATGCATCTTAGGCCACTGGGTTGAGCCCGTTACCGGTTGGCCCGTCACCGGTTAGATAAAATTGGGAGCATTTCAACATAAGCTGCGCCCTATTCTGGGCAATGACGGTAGAGCGCGGGGCGCGCTCATAAAAAATATGGCTTTAAAAAAAGGCATTCGAAGAATTTCTCTGGAAGTCATTGATACGAATCCAAGAGCCGAAGCGCTTTATCGACGCCTTGGTTTTACAGTTGTAAAGCAGCGGACCCTCAGGCTGTTAAACTTCTTTTTTAAATTTTCTTTCAAATCATCAAGCCTCATGATAAAAGGAATAAATTAACGCTTTGCGGACGGCAATTCATTCCTTTCGTGTCAAATATCGGGCAGAGAAACACCTCTAGCCCTTATAATATTTCGGATTCAATATTTCGTCATATGAAAATTTTCAGGAGCTGTTACGATGGATAACATTTCCAGAAGAAAATTCTTGGCCATTTTGTCTTCGCTGTCATTATCCTATCCCTTAACCGTTATTGCGGCTTCTTCGGGCAAGAATAATCAGAAAACAAACAGCGAATTTCCGATAACCAAAGCGGTTTTAAAAAGCGCCTATGAAGCCGAAAAGATGGCCTATGAAAATTATGTCTGCTTTTCCCAAAAAGCGGTCGAAGACGCCTATCCCAATATTGCCTATCTGTTTACCGCTTTTGCAATGTCTGAAAAAATACATGCCGACAATTACAGACGGATTCTGGCATCCATGCGCACAGGGCCCAAAGAGCCTGAAATTGAAGTGATCATACTGGACACCAAAAAAAATTTGATTAAAGCCACCGAGGGTGAGCTCAAAAAGATCGAAAAAACCTATCCAGATTTTATAGGGAAACTAAAAGCAGAATCCCACGATCAGGCGGTTATCAATTGCATGTATTCATGGAAATCCCATCAGCAGCATACGCGCAAAATCAATGAAATCCACAAATATTCGAAATATTTTTTCGGTCACGTAGCCCAAAAAATCGAGGGGCTCAAATTGGACTTTCATATATGTGAGATCTGTGGCTCTACAATCGATGAGGCCCCCAGGACACCGTGTGATATCTGTAACATGCCGCATACACATTATTCCAAAGTCAATAGACCGGCCTGAGAAATAGACACCCTATCTCACCACATCACCATATCAAAAATTTATGCCTGACCGTATTTATAGCAAAAAAATTTAGAGTTTTACGGATTGAAATAGAGCGCTGTGAAGGGCAAAGATTCTCTTGACAGTTCATACCACATTGTGGCATATAAGGGCTGCCCTATTTACTTTTGACATCTGAACCGAACCCGCCTTCCCGATTTGGATCTTTTCGTTCTTGAAGCGACGCCTGTACAAAACGCGAATTCCTATTCACACCAAAAGTGATCCGATGAATACAGACAGCTGCAACCACAGATTTAACCCGCCGCGACACATTAGCCGGTTGCGGTTTTATTTTCGCATTTTCTTTGCGCTGGTCTTTTTGATTATTTTGGCCATCTGGCTGGATTATTGGCTCAGGGGAGAGATGGGCATCGCTAAAATATTTGCCGACTTCGTAAAAGGCCAATGGGGCAGCGGTGTTTTCATCGGCGGTGGATTACTGTATGTCCTGCTGTTAAGCCTGCCCTTTGTGCCGGGGGTAGAGTTGGGCTTGCTGTTGATGTGCGTTTTTGGCAAAGATGGAATTGTTTTTGTCTATTTTGCCACTGTCGCGGGACTGAGCCTGGCGTTTTTAATAGGCCGTTTGATGCCGAAAAAATGGATTGAAGCCTGGCTGCAAAAACTTGGACTTTATCAAAACTGTGAAATTCCCGACGCTGAAATCGACGGTGTGCTGGATCATCTTTCCAGCAACCGCAAACCCGGCCACAACCGCTACCCATCTTTTTTGTCAAAGTACCGCTATCTGACAATAGCGGTTTTATTCAACACGCCCGGAAATTACCTGATTGGAGGCGGCGGCGGAATTGCGTTAGTCTGCGGGATCAGCCGTCGCATATCATGGAAATGGTTTCTGCTGACCGTCGTTCTGGCGGTTTCTCCGGTTCCCATGCTGGCCTATTTCGGTGTCATCCAGCTGGAAGCATTCTTGGGGATTTCGAAATAGATGCATTTTTGAGATCGATTTTGAAATGGGCCAGGTAATTAACATGGGTGTTCCCGCCTAAAGTATACCGTTTTAAAAACGGATTATAATGCAGGCCGCGCAGATCCATTGATGCCAGCCTGGCGGCCCCGGCCCAATCTTTGAGTTCCGCCGGTTTGATGAATTTATGATAGGTGTGGGTTCCTTTGCGCACCAGACCCAGAACATATTCCGCACCGATAATGGCGAATAAAAATGATTTCAGATTGCGGTTTAGGGTGGCAAAAAATACATCTCCACCCGGTTTAACCAGAGCTTTACAGGCTTTGATCACCGAGGCTGGCTCCGGAACGTGCTCCAGCAATTCCAGGCAGGTGACCACATCAAACTGGGCCGGATGGGTTTCGGCAAATTGTTCGGCTGTCGCCTGCTGATAGTCCACTTCCAGGCCCGAACGGCGCAAATGCAACCGGGCGACCCCCAGGGCAACTTCACCCATATCGATTCCGGTGACGACAGCGCCGAGCGAAGCCATCGCCTCGGACAGAATTCCGCCACCACAACCTACATCCAGTACCGCCTTGCCGGCAAGCGGAGCCCGTCGGTTGATATAATCCAGGCGCAGCCCATTGATATCATGCAGCGCCTTGTAATCTCCTTGCCGATCCCACCAGATGGGTGCCATGGCTTCAAATTTCGCCATTTCAGCCACATCAATATTGGATGGGGGTTTATCGGCATGATTTTCAGTCATTGTCTAATGTCCATTCCATCAACAGTTAAATTCAAAATCAAACCGTTAGTCGTCCGTTGCCAGTTGTCCGTTGCCAAGAACGGCTCCTGCAACGAACCACGGACGACGGACAACAGACAATATGTTAATTCCCCGGAATTGCATTACAATGATTTTATGATTTTTTGCCAACCAGGCCCCATAATTGTGACAGTAGCATTCCCGCCAGCATCAGTCCGCAACCAAAAAGGCCGCGGGCCGAAATGATTTCATCCAATATCAGCCAACCGCCGATAGCCGCAAACACGGCCTCCATGCTGAGCAAAATAGCTGCATGAGCCGGGTGGGCATCCCGTTGGGCGATGACCTGCAGGGTATAAGCAATGCCAACCGAAAGTAGGCCGCCATATAGAATGGGGATGGCCGCCTGAGAAATGGACTGCATGCTGATGTCTTCAATGACGGCTGCAGTAATCAAACTCAAGATAGAACAGGCCAGATACTGTGAAAAGGCCAATTTGATCGGATTGATCCGCGGTGATAACCAGCCGATAATCAGAACATGGGCGGCCCAGAAGAAAGCGCCGATCAAGACCAGCAAATCGCCCAATGCAATCGTAAACTGTTCGGTCACACTTAAAAAATACAGTCCGATGGCGGCCAGAACGGCGCCGATCCAGGTTCCGATTTTTGGCTGTTGCCGCCAGATCAGCCCCAGGATCGGTACGATGATCACATACAGACCGGTGATAAAGCCGGCCTTTCCGGCAGTTGTATAGACCAATCCGATCTGCTGCAGCGAAGCCCCTGAAAACAGCGCCAGGCCGAGAGCGCCGCCGCCTAAAAGAATCGTTTTCAAATCGGCCGGCGCCAGGATGTTGCGCGAAGGTTTTGGCTCATCACGGCTCAGGATGACCAGCGGCAACAGGGACAGGCTGCCGATGGCAAACCGAATCCCGTTAAACGTAAAGGGGCCGACATAGTCCATGCCAACCCGCTGGGCGACGAAGGCAAAACCCCATATGATGGCGGTGGTCAGCAGCAATGCATCTGATTTTACGGTTCCGGATTTCATAAAAGAACGTTTTCTCTAAATCTTATAATTTTGTTAAAAAGGCACCATACCCGCCCGCCATTCCCCAGTCAAGCGAAGAACGGTTATAAACGGATCGAAATAAAATGGTTGATAATTGTCATTGCCCGAAATAAATTAGAAGCTGTCCCGATTAGGTTGAGCCCGTTGCCCGTTAACCCGTTTGCCGGTAAAATAAATCAAAATCAGGCATTTTCCTTTTTAACGGGCCTAACCGGCTAAACCGGCAACCGGCATACCTGTT
>JASFGH010000315.1:0-5335 GCA_050123865.1 Desulfobacterales bacterium
TTTACGGATCGACGGGAGTTTTTCCCCGGGATGATAGGTCCCTTTCATAATTTTTTTCTCGATCTCATCTGCCAGATGCCGGTAACGGAAAACTTTTTTATCCGTATCCATATTCTTCTCCGCCAAAACCATCAATTTTAATGTGACCGCTTAATAATTACAAATATTGTAACTCAAACACGCTAAAGAAACGCTTAATCTGTTATGCATATTTTTATAATTATCTGTATCTGTTTTTTGTTTAACATGTTGGCTATCCTGTAGGCAAATAAAATGTAAATCGAAAAGCTTGGTATCTGGTGTTATTCGTGGCTGAGTGCCACTCCCACATATCAATCAATCGTGGGAGCGGCATCTTGCCGCGATATGCGGGCAGGATCGGCCACCAGAGCTCGTGCTGCCGCGCGTGGCCCGGACTGATCATCGCACCAAGCGGTGGACCGCTTTGCAAAAATAGTCTGGTCTAAGATCAGGACCTTTTAGGGAGGTGTGAGAAATGGAAACCAAAGAAAAGAATTTAGATGCCAGGGTGGGCAGTTTCACGGTAAAGAGCGGTCTGGCGCAAATGCTTAAAGGCGGTGTGATTATGGACGTGGTGTCGGTGGAGCATGCCGTCATTGCAGAAGAAGCCGGTGCAGTTGCGGTTATGGCTTTGGAGCGGGTACCGGCCGATATTCGTGAACACGGTGGAGTGGCCCGCATGTCGGATCCGGCATTGATCAAAGAAATTATGGAGGCGGTCAGCATACCGGTCATGGCAAAATGCCGCATCGGTCATTTTGTGGAGGCCCAGATTTTAGAGGCCATCGGCGTCGACTATGTTGACGAAAGTGAAGTGTTGACTCCGGCCGACGAACGCCACCATATTGACAAGCACCCCTTTACGATTCCGTTTGTCTGCGGGTGCCGGGATTTAGGCGAGGCCCTGCGCCGGATCGGAGAAGGCGCCGCCATGATCCGCACCAAGGGCGAAGCCGGAACCGGCGATATTGTCGAAGCCGTGCGCCATGCCCGTACCGTTCTGGGCGCCATCCGGGACCTGAAATCCAAACCCGATGATGAATTAATGGCGTTTGCCAGGGATATCGGCGCCCCGTATGAGGTGGTGAAACAAACCAAGGAACAGGGGAAATTACCGGTGGTCAATTTTGCGGCCGGCGGCATCGCCACGCCGGCGGATGCAGCCCTGATGATGCAGATCGGCGTCGACGGTGTTTTTGTCGGTTCGGGCATTTTCAAATCCGACAACCCGGCGCGGCGCGCCAAGGCGATCGTCGAAGCCACCACCCATTACAGGGATCCCAAGATTCTGGCTGAAATCAGTCAAAACCTTGGCGAACCCATGGTCGGTATCAGCGTCAGCAGCCTGGCCGAAGGAGAGACATTGGCGGATCGCGGGTGGTAATGAAAATCGGGATACTCGCCTTACAGGGCGCATTCAGAGAACATATCCACATGCTGCAGCGGCTGGGTGTGGAAGCCGTCGAGGTTCGTCAACCGCAGGAATTAAACGGTCTGGACGGGCTGATTCTCCCCGGGGGTGAAAGCACCACGATGGGCAAATTGGCGGCGATGTATCAGTTGATAGAACCGTTACGAAGGTTTGCCGACGCCAAACCGCTCTGGGGCACCTGTGCCGGAATGATTTTAATGGCCAAAAAGATCGGAATGGATCAACCCTTGCTGGGTGTCATGGATATTATTGTCGAACGCAATGCTTTTGGTCGGCAAAAAGACAGCTTTCAAGAAGATCTATACGTAAATGTATTGGAAAATGGAGATTCCCGGCCGTTTCCAGGAATTTTTATTCGTTCTCCCCGCCTGATTGAAATCAGGGACCGGGCCATCGAAATTGCCCGGCTGGCGGACGGCACCCCGGTTGCTGCAGTTGAAAATAAGCTGTTAGCGACGGCCTTTCATCCCGAACTGACCAACGATACCCGATTCCACCGTTACTTTTTGAGCTTGATTCGGCAGTAATAATCTCATTTCTGACCGCTGATAATCATCATCCTACCGGTTGCCTCTGCCGCCACGGATCCATCATCCAGTTTGGCACACAGCGTGATATCCAGCAGTCCTTTAATCTGCCTTTCCAAATTGAAAAAAACCTAAACCAATTCCTTTTTTGAGCCGAAAATAGACTTGGAACCCACAGGTTTGGATTCGTTCAATAAAATCTCAGGGGGCGGAAGGGTTTTTCATTTCAAGTTTGCCATTCCCGCCCCGCCCATGCGGGTGCAGTAGCACCGCGGGCATGAAGGACCCAATATGTCGGAAAAACTATATAATCTCGAATTTTCAGGACAAATTATTCCGGGTTGGGATATCGATGAGGTCAAAGACAACCTGGCCAAATTGCTAAAAGCAAATGAAGAAAAAATATTAAAACTTTTTTCAGGCGACCGCTTTTTAATTAAAAAGAATGTCGATCAACAGACCGTCATTAAAATCAATAATGTCTTAAAAGATGCAGGTGCGGATTGCACGATTTCGCAGGTAGCCGGTAGCAGCGCAAAGACTCCGCCGCCGTTGCCAGCTCAATCAGATCTGGGCCAAACGGTTCAGATGCCGACGGCGGCCGCTGATCCTGAGCTTGCGGCGGCAGCTGCACCTGAGCTTGCACCGGTCGCCAAACCTGAGCTTGCGCCGTCAGACATTCGCCCCACAAAGTTCTGGTACATCGTTGCCATTTTGCTTTTTGCAGTTCCCATGATTGTCGGTGCGATTCGTATGGCCGGAGCTGTCAATTCAATCTTTTCCGGCGGAACGCAGTTGATGGTGCCGGGCGAAACAGACCTTCAGATTAACAAACCCGGTACCTATATAATTTATTATGAAACAAGCCTTTTTACCCTGCCCAATATGGTCCATAATCAGTTGGGCCAGACTTTCGGCATGGCCTTTATGGATCTGGCCACCGGAGAAGAATTAGCATTAAAGCCACCCGAATTTCCGATAAGCCACGAATACGGCACAACCGCCCTGCAAGGGATCGCTCAAGTTCAATTCGATACCCTCGGCACCTACAGCGCCAACGTTGCCGGCCAAATTCCAGGCGGCGATAAGCTAATGCTTCGTCGGTTTGATATGGTAGAGTTGATCAAAAGCCTCGTTTGGGGGTTTGTGCTGATTTTTCTGGGTTTTATCGCCGGCCCGGTAATGGCACTGGTGGTTCTGGTAAAACGCCAAAACTATAAGCGAATCCATCGGGAAGAACCCATCAATGAAAAAGAAGAGCGCCAGTGGGCCATGTTCGCCCATCTCGGCACCTTCTCTTCCATGTTCATCCCCCTGGGCAATTTCATCGCCCCCATCGTTATCTGGCAAATAAAGAAACATGAATCTGACTTTGTGGTCGAACAGGCTAAAGAATCCCTCAACTTTCAGATCACCCTGATACTTTACTTTATAATTTCAATTCCTTTGTGCTTTATCATCATCGGGTTTTTTCTCATCTTTGCACTGGTGATATTCGGCCTGATTATGGTCATCGTCGGCGGTATCAGAGCCAATGAGGGTGAGGATTTTTGTTACCCGATGACCCTGCGACTGATCAAATAGCGGATTCATTAGCAGAAAGGAAATAGACCATGAACAAAAACATAACCGCAACGTTCGCCATGGTATTCGCAGTTACCCTGCTGATAAGCATTGCCACGGGCTGCGGAAGCTCCGGTGGCGGACCAGCCCTGGAGGATATTCCGCTTTACCCGTATGCAACCGAAAGTGAGTCCATGGAACAATCCGGCCCCGGTGGCTTTATGGGTGGAAAACTTGCGCAGTTTACGACGACCGACCCATTCGATGAGGTCATGGACTTCTATACCGATGCCTTGAACCAATACAATCCTAAGTTTATTTCCAATACATCTGAGCTGGGACGTCAAACGGCTATCTCAATCCCCAAAAAGAACGGGATGGTATCTGTCGCCATTCGAAGTTTACCGAGGAAGAGAAAGTGAATATCACTTTCATGGCGGTCGGAATCTGACAGACACCTTCGCTGCTGGGCCACGTTCATCAGCAGCAAAACCTGTCATTAATCATTGCGCTACCGGTAATGGTCATCAAAGCCTTGATCAACTGGAAAAATAAGCCACTTTTAAAGAAAAGATTAACTGCCTGTGGAATATATTTATTGATGTCTGTCCTTATATTTGCCTCAAAAAATTCACATCTTTTGTTCTATACGTCGATGCCGCCATTTGGCAGACCAACATATTCTTTTGAAAACCAGAAGTGGGCATATACTGATTAACTCTTAAACCCAGCCCCTTCAGCCATCCGACTTTCCCCCGCGCTTCGTAAGGCCTCAAGCGGCTGATAGTGTTGTTATGACCTAAATTCCTTACTTGACAAAACGAGCGTACAGAATATTCTAATTGTACGGTAATGTATTCCTGACATTACCAAGAAACGATATGGAGAAATAAAATGAAGTTTCAGCCCATCAATCTTCAAGAAAAACTCGCCAAATTCTCCGACCATTGGTCACCTAAAATCATTGCCCGGATGAATGACTGTCATTTCAAGCTTGTGAAATTTCAAGGCGACTTCATCTGGCATCGCCACAATGATACCGATGAAGTTTTTATGGTACTTTCCGGAAAAATGTATATTGATTTCCGTGATGGGAAGATCGAATTGAAACAAGGAGAATTATTGGTTGTTCCCAAGGGGGTTGAGCATAAACCAAATGCTGAAAAACAATGTGAAATAATGCTGGTTGAACCTGCAGGTACGATAAACACCGGTGATACCGGTGGTGATTTAACTGCGGAAGATGACGTTTGGATATGAATTTAAAAACTTTTTTTTCAGAACAAGCCAGAAAACCATCAGGACTCTTTGGGCGATGGGTGATGTCCAAAATCTTTGATCACGGCAATGCTGCCATAAATGATTTTATGAAAGAGCAGTTGTTATTACAAGAAAACGACCATGTCCTGGAAATCGGTTTCGGAACCGGTAAACTGCTATTCGAAATGGCAAAACAGGTGAATAAAGGATTTATTGAAGGTATTGATTTGTCGGATACAATGGTGGCCATCGCAGAAAAGAAAAACAAAAAATATATTGCCGAAGGCAAAGTGATTATTCGGCAAGGTGATTTCGAAGAAGCCGCTTATAATGATAACCGGTTTGATACAATCTGTTCTGCAAATACAATCTATTTTTGGCCGCAGCCAGATAATTTCATAAAGAATATTTTGAGAATTTTGAAGCCCGGTGGTAAGCTGATATTAGCGTTCGAAGATATAAAGCAACTGGAAAGCAGACCGCTGAACACAAACATCTTTCATATTTATCACCAGGATGAAATAAAAAAGCT
>JASFGH010000316.1:0-5329 GCA_050123865.1 Desulfobacterales bacterium
GGGTGATCATTAAGGAGGCCTCCCAATCAAACGGAGGCCCATGGAGCACGAATATTTCAGCTATATGGACCGGGCCGCCGAGGTGAATTGGAATGTGATCGGCCCGGGGTGAACAATCGATGTTCAGTTCTTCGAAAATATCTTTTGCCGTCAGCGCATGATGAACCCGATTGATAACCACCCCCATGGCGCCTTCGACGTTGTGTTCACACATACAGGTTACCGTCTGGTGAAAATTGGGATCAATTAGACCAGGCATGGCCATCAGAAATTGCCCTTTCAAAAATCCCTGGTTATCCGTTGCTTTCATGCTCTTCTCCGTCACAACCGCAATTCGAACCGTTTGCGCTGTATTGGCTCCTCCTGATGTGTGGATGGATTGTTAATAAAAATCAAAATATTCGCTTACCCAAAAACAACACCGACGGCAATCAATTTCCACTGGAAATAAATCGTATACGATAACGGCGTTAACGGGCAGCAACGACATAGGGTTTATCCATTTTCTCACCGAGCAACTCATATACTTTCATGTCGCCGAGTTCCTCGGCAAGATCGGAAGAGGTTTTAATCTGGCCGACATGTGGGCGTGTCCGAGCAGCCCGTAAGGTGTTTTCGCTAATTAAAATGCCATTTGGAAAAGATTTTGTCAGATTCTGTAATCTGAAGACGGTATTGACCGGATCGCCGATCACGGTGTAGTCCATTTTTTGCTCAAAACCGATATTGCCGACCACGACCTCACCGGTATGGATGCTGATCCCCATTTTGACGGTAGCGTCGAATTTGCGTTTCAAATATCGATTGACAGCATCAAGGGATTTTTTCATCTCAAAGCCGGCAGCGATGGCATTATCCGCGTCCTTGGTACTAGACACCGGTGCCCCAAAAAGGGCCAAAAACCCATCGCCTAAATATTTATCCACAATGCCGCGATGTTTGAAGACGAGCCCACCCATGACCGAAAAAAAGCTATTCAAAAGCGCAACCGTCTTTTGCGAACCGATCTTGCGGGAAAGCTCTGAAAAGCCGCGTATATCAATATTCAGCAGTGTCACTGTTTTTAATTCTTCGACCACCGGTTTGCCGTCTTCGGAATCATAAATGATCTTATCCAGAACTTCCTTGGGAACAAACTTCTGAAACATATGCCGGATGTCGCGTTCTTGCTCTGCCATGCTAACAGTCTCTTTGTAAAGACGGGCGTTTTCTAAAGCAATACAAACAGACGTTGCAATGGATTGCAAAAGATCCTTATCGTCCGTATCGAATTCACCATTTATCTTATTGAGAACCTCGATCACGCCGATGACCTTCCCCTGAGAGACCATGGGCACACACAGTGCAGATTGGGTCTTAAATCCGGTGGACTCATCGACCATCGGGAAAAAATGGGGTGATTTTTCAATATCATTGACCAGGATGGATTTGCCCCTGGCAGCCACGTAACCGGCTATCCCCTGACCGATTTTCAGGCGAAACTTTTTCATGGATTGGATCTTAATGTTGAAGGCCACCGCAATCTCGAGTTCGTCGCCTTCCAGAAAAAGCAAAGAACCGGCTTCGACATTCATGACCTCGCGAATCATATCCATCGTGTATTTTAACACTTTACTGATATCAAATGTAGACGATGCCAGAGCGCTGCCGACCTGGCGGATGGTATCCAACTCCTGGTTTCTTTTGACAACCGCCGCAGACAGCCGATTACGCTCAATGGCCAACGAAAGCCCATTGGCAATCCAGGTTATCAGCTTGTGAGCATTGTAGAACAAAGCGACATCATGAGCAGCCAGCGCTAAAACCCCGGTTACGCTGACGTCGCTTTTTAACGGTGCCAACAGACAGGCCGTGCAACCCTGATCGGCAAAAAGCTCCCGATCCAGCGCATTGGTCATCGAACAGGTATTGTCCACCAGAAGGCTGCTTTCCTGTTTGAATACTTTTTCAAGAATGGAATCCCTGATCGGATAACTGGTGCCTCGCACAAGGTTTGAGGGCCCACTGATGAGCAAATCAAAGATCTTCAATTGACCGGGCTTGGCATCATCCAGGGTCATTACAAATGCAATATCAAAAGGGACCACGCTTTGAAGCTCATTGAGAACCGCATGCAGCAATTCGGTGTCTCTGAAGCTGGATACCAGTATTTTGAATATTTTTTCAATAGACTTCAAATGCTGCGTGTTGCGCTCGTTTTCTTTGAGCAGGCGCAGATTTTCATAGGTAAAGGCTGCATTGCTTAAAAGCGGCGTCAGGACTTCAACATCCTCCTGAGTGTAAACGCGATCCTGTCGCGACGAAATTGTTAGAACACCAAAGATCTCTTTACTGGTCTTAATCGGCATGCAGACAAAAGATTTGGTGCCGTAATGCGCCAGGTTGGCCCTGCCAAAGCGATTGTCCTGCTCGATATCCTCCACTACCAGGGGAGATTTGTTGATGACAGCATATTTGGCGATGCTGGTTTCAAAATCGATGCGATCGCCGGCTTTGACAAATTTCCCCAGACCCACGGTGGCTTTTACCTGAAATGTCTTGGTTTCATTTTTGTTGAGCGTTAAAATCGATCCCAGGTCTGAATTGGTTAACATCAAGGCTCGCTCTAGCGTTATGTGCAGAATCTCCTCCGGATCAAAAGTGACGAAGCATAACTCGGAAACCTCTTTTAAAATGGCGATTTCTGATGCCTTTTTTTCAAGTGCATGAAACGTGTTGCTAAAGCGCTGTTCGATGGCACTAAAAGACTGGACGATGTTTTGCAGTTCGTCGGTGCCCGCAGAGAGCTGAGCATCCGGAAAATCCCCAAGATAGTTGGACGACATTTGCTCGGATATAATGGAGATCTTATCAAATAATTTTTTAAGAATGGTAAAGCCGGTAAATGAAAACACCAGGATGCCCAGAAAAAATAATGGCACCCATGTGTCCGAGAGCATGTCGTATTTAATGAAAAAAAAGATAAACCCCAGAACCGGAAAGAAAAAGAACAGCCCGAAAACGAGGTTTAATTTCGTATATAAGTTATTTTTCTTCAAAGAATGTTCCCCCAGCCAATCGCCAAGGCACGCTTTTCTCGGATGCGCTAATTGACCTGATTTTTCAGACAGGTTAAATTTACAACCGCTAAGGTCGATTGGCTAATATTTTGTTAAAAATATAAAAAACTTAATTAAATATATGCTTTAGTTTAACTTAAAAGTGCATATTCTTCAACCAATAAGAATTCAGCTGCCCGGAAGCTACATGAATCTTGAGAGTTCATCAGATGATTTCGGGGTTAACGCAAGGGTATCTTGACATAACTGCCGGCCTGCCGTAAAGGGTAAATTTATTTTTATCTGTTGGTTGAACGAATGAACCGTGTGATAATAGCGTAATCGGTCGCTAAAAACGACATTTTTATTTTTTTATATAATTTCAGCTAATTAAACCCTGGATGGGGATGGTGCCATATGCGTGCTGTTGTTCAAAGAGTTCGACAAAGCGCAGTAAGCGTTAATGATCAGGTTGTGGGACAAATCGGAAGCGGTTTATTGGTATTGCTGGGGGTCGCCAGAAATGACAGCGCCAAAGATGCTGACTATTTGGTGAAAAAAATCATCAACCTCAGGATTTTTGAGGACGCCGGCGGCAAGATGAACCGATCATTGCTTGAAACAGAAGGTGAACTGCTGGCCGTTTCTCAATTTACCCTGCTGGCCGATTGCCGTAAGGGCCGTCGGCCCTCCTTTATCGATGCGGCCGAACCCGAGAAAGCCAACGAGCTTTTTGAGGCATTTGTTGATGGCGTGCAATGCCAGGGGATCCGGGTCCAGACCGGCTGCTTTGGGGCGATGATGGCCGTTAAACTGGTCAATGATGGCCCGGTAACCATTATCATCGAGAGTCCGCAAGGGTCAAAGGCGCATGATTGATACCGCTGCCCATCAGATCAAGACCGCCATCAACCTGTTCCAGCAGGCCTTTTGGGCCGGAGCGGCCAACCGGGTTATGGCTTTTATCGATCGTTTATATTCAACTGCCTGCAATCGATCTACACGCCTTCAACCGGCTCACCGGTCGCAAAAAACCGCTGCCAGTGCCTTGCTGTGGTTACTGATGATATGCCTGCTCTTGCTGCCGGCCGGGCTAAAGGCCCAGGATTTTTCTGAACTGGATACTTTGATTGGCAAAAACGATTCAATCCTGATCACCGATGCCAAGGAACAAATTTTATATTCGAAAAATGCCGACCAAAAACAGATACCGGCTTCAATCCTAAAAATTTTCACTTCCCTGATGGCCCTTCATTACCTGGGCGGCGATTACCGTTTTCCGACCGAATTCTATCTGGATCAGCAAATGAATCTGAAAATCAAGGGATATGGCGACCCGCTGCTGATTTCCGAGGTTATTTTAAAAATCTCACAGATCATTGCTGTGCTTTTAAAAAAATCCAATCCGTTAAAAAACCTCATCCTGGATGATTCCTATTTCGGGCAACCGTTGACCATACCGGGCATCACCGCATCCGCCCAACCCTATGATGCCCCGAACGGAGCGCTGTGTGTCAACTTCAATACGGTCGCCTTTAAGCGCACTGCACAGGGATATGTCAGTGCCGAACCGCAAACGCCGCTATTACCCTTTGTAATCAAAAAGATAAAAGCCTCGAAACTGAAATCAGGCCGTATCGTCTTTTCGCACCACAAAGACGAAATATCGATTTATGCCGGCCGGCTATTTCAGTATTTCTTAAAAAAGCAGGGGATTCGCTTTAACGGCAAGGTCAGGCTGGGAAGGGTCAACCCTGATGCTGACCGATTGATATACCGGTATGAAGCCTTGACTACGCTCAATCAGAATGTTGTGCGGCTCTTGGAGCATTCCAATAATTTTATGACCAACCAGCTGCTGATAGCCACCGGTGCCCATGTTATCGGATCACCGGGCACGCTTGCCAAAGGTGTCACCATTGCAAACGATTACGCCAGACAGATGCTGGGTATCACGGATATGACGATTGTCGAGGGATCTGGGATATCCCGCGAAAATAGGGTCTCGGCAACGCAGATGGATCGTATATTGCAGGAATTTCTACCCTACCATTACTATATGAGGCGGGCGGGAAGAGAGTATTACAAAACCGGCACGCTCTACGGAATCAGCACGCGTGCCGGCTATATTCGAAGGACCAACGGCCAGCTATACCGCTACGTCATCATGCTTAACACCCCGGGCAAATCCACCGAACCTCTGGCATTAAGACTCCTGCGCATCCTGGATTAATCTGCAGAATTGAGATCGGCCGTCAATTTTCATTGTGCGTGTACATCTGATATATTTG
>JASFGH010000317.1:0-5322 GCA_050123865.1 Desulfobacterales bacterium
CTCGGTTATCGCATTATCAATGCCATTAATCGGTCTGCCGTTGTCACGGCTTATGGATTGGTTGCCAGTGCAATTTTAAACTGCTCCAGGGAGCGGTTTTCCTACGACCAGATCATGTCAATTGTCGAAACTTATATAAAACATCTGGCCACCCAAGATGCCAAACTGGCAGACACGCTTATCCTTGACCAGGTGCATGCTGTTGAGCATGCGCTGGATGCATTTGTTCAAAGCAAGTTCATCGAACCGGTTTCAAAGGACAAAAGCATACCCCATTCCGAAAGACACTATCTGGTTAACGCCGCCAAACGGCCTTCTCTGGAATATTACAAAAACAATTGTATTGCCTTTTTTATTCCGGCGGCCTTTACGGCCCAGGCAATACTGGCCAAAGACGCTTTTCAATTCTCGGCCGCTGACCTGCATGCTGATTACCGCTTCCTGCAAAGTTTCTTTAAATTTGAATTTGCTTACGATCTGGACAAACCACCTGAATTCAAGGTGCGCAAGAGCCTTAAAGCCTTTATTGACGATGCCATATTAATGCCCCATCAAACCATACCGGACACCTATAATGTAACCTCGTCGGGCTTTCGAAAACTAAGGCTTTTTTCCATCTTTTTAAAAACATACTTTGAATCCTACTGGATTGTTTTGAGCTTTTTGCAGAACAATTCCAAGAAATCAATTAAAACCAGGGATCGTCTCAAAAAAATTCTTTCCACCGGTAATCGCATGTATAAGCGGCATGAGATTGTTCTGCCGGAAGCACTCTCCAAAGTCAGTTTTCAAAATGCCGTCGATTTTTTTACCAGCAAAGGCATAAAAGGATCCGACAATTCTGAAAATATTGAATTCTACACCGAAGCCATTCAAAAGTCTTTAAAGACACTTCAAAACTAGCAATATGAAAGCACTGATCCTGGCAGCAGGCCTGGGAACGCGGCTGCGCCCTTATACGAGCCATAGGCCCAAACCGCTTTTTACCGTCTCGGGCAAAACACTTCTGGATATCACCATCACCAAACTGATGGATGCCGGTTGCTCTGCGGTCATCATCAATACCCATCATCGGCATGAGCAAATCGAAGGGTTTGTCGCACGTCAAACCTATGCTATTCCGATCCATACACGCCATGAACCGCGAATTCTGGGCACAGGCGGTGCTATAAAGAACGTAAGCGATTTCTGGAGCGATGAACCCTTTGTGGTGGTAAACGCCGATATCGTATCCACCATTGACTTCAAATCGGTTTACGATTTCCACTGTCAGCATTCATATCCGGCAACCGTCGTGCTGACGGATGATGCCGAGTTTAACAGCGTCACCTGTGATGGCAGCGGCTTTGTCACAGGGTTTACCCGCAGCCCATCAGACACAAACGACCATGCACCGGGCCTGACATTTACGGGCATTCAGGTGCTGAATCCATCCGTTCTTGATTTTATATCAGATGAAATTCCTGCAAGCAGCATCGATGCCTACAAGCGTATGATTGCAGAAGGAAAAAAAATTCGGGCCTATGTCGCCGAAGACGCTTATTGGAAGGATATCGGCACCCCTGAGCGCTACCGGACAGCCGTATTTGAAAGCATGGTATCCGGCGCTTATAAACGTTTTTTCCCCGCAGCAGAGTTCAAAAAGCCTCAGCAGCAGTGCCTTAAGGGCGATGGATCGGACCGGCAGTGGTACCGGCTGACAGTCAATCAAAAATCGATGATATTAGCCGATCACGGCATGAAGGAAAAAGATCAAAACGATGCGGCCGATGCCTTTTGCAATATCAGCCGGCACCTGTTCAACCAGGGCCTGCCGGTGCCCCGGATTTATGACAGGGATCCCCTTAGCGGTTATGTGTTTATCGAGGATCTCGGAAATCGTGATCTGCAAACCGCCGTAAATGAGGCCGACAATGTCGAAACGATGATGGGCCTGTATCGATCAGCCATCGACCTGCTGATCAAATTTTCACAGCGCGGTGCCGATCAATTCGATACAGCCTGGTGCTACCAGACGCCCGATTACAGCAAGTCAATGATTCTGGAGGCTGAATGCCGCTATTTTGTGGACGCTTTTTTAAACACCTACCTCGGATTAAACTGCTCATATGACGGATTTAAGAAGGAATTCGAATTTCTGGCTAAAAATGCGCTGCAGCATGCCGTGCAGGGTCTGATGCATCGGGATTTTCAGTCACGCAACATCATGATTAAAAATTCAAACCTGTATGTTATCGATTTTCAGGGCGCCCGCATGGGGCCGCTGCAATATGACCTGGCATCCCTGCTGATTGATCCCTACGTCGATCTGCCGCCTGACATCCAATCCCGGCTGCTCGATTACTGTCTGGAACTGCTCACAGGTCAAACGACCGTTACGACTGCTGAATTTCGTCACTGCTATCGATATTGCCGCCTGACACGCAACCTGCAAATGCTGGGGGCTTTTGGGTTTTTGACTTGTGCCAAGCAAAAGCCGCACTTTGAAAAATATATTCCAACTGCGGTTCGAACGCTCACAGACAACCTCAAAAAAAGCCACCACAAAACCCTGCCCGGTCTGTGCAATCTTATGGATTTAATCAAAGACCCAATTGCAAGTGTTGAAAAAAACAAAGATTGATGAGATATAGCGGTTGTCATAAATATGTTCCGTTTGCCATATTTGTTAACAAGAATCAGGGTTGTTTGTAACAGCTTGAAATTATTATAAATATGGCAACCGCTATATTATTGTTTTTAGAGATCTTGTTTGCAAAGCGCTGTTAGTAACCCATCGTGCCATACGAAAATTGGTACCGCTGGCAACCGAAGTACTTACCGCCCTATTTGCCCGATTTAAATCCAATCGAGCGAATCTGGCTGACGAAGAAAGCACGCTGGTTCAATAACGATTTCTGTACAAATGAACAACAATTACTAGAGCGTTTGGACCAAGCTATCTTGGACGTTATTCATATTCCAAAAAAGACTCAAAAAACTGCCTGTATCGGAACGATATTATGACTAACGCTCTAAGCAGGTCAAAAGGAGGGAAAATGAGTCGCATCAACGTAATGGTTAATGGAATCCCCGGTAATATGGCCGTAAATGTGGCCGAGCATATATTGGCAGATGATCGCTTCGAGTTGGTGCCCTGCTCTCTGACCGGTCCTGAAATTCAGGAGGCCGAATACAATCTCGACGCGATTTCCATTCGGTTGCTGGAACCTGAAATTCGGAATGGTGAAATTGAAAAGATGTTTCAAACCGAAGGCACATTCATCAGCGTTGACTATACCCACCCCTCAGCGGTCAACACCAATGCCGAATTTTACTGCCGGCACCGGCTGCCGTTTGTCATGGGCACCACCGGTGGCGATCGCGAGCAACTGGTAAAAACCGTGCAGTCATCCGCGATCGCGGCTGTGATCGCGCCGAACATGGCCAAACAGATTGTCGGGTTTCAGGCCATGATGGCCTATGCCGCCGAAAATTTTCCGGGTCTGTTCGAAGGATATGATCTGGAAATCAGGGAAAGCCACCAGAAAGGAAAGGCAGACACCAGCGGCACAGCCAAGGCCATGGTTCGATACTTCAATCAAATGGGGTTAGACTTTAGTGAGGACCAGATTGCTAAAGAGCGCGATCCAGAGATTCAAGCATCCCAATGGGGAATTCCGCCAAATTACCTGACCGGCCACGGCTGGCATACTTATGCTTTGACATCTTCCGATCAAACCGTTCGCTTTGAATTCGCTCACAATGTCAACGGCCGTGACGTTTATGCCAGGGGCACCCTGGACGCCGTGCAATACCTGCAGGCCAGGGTCAACGACGGGGCCGCCGGCATTGTCTATAGCATGACTGATGTACTGCAAAATCGATCCTAACTGACACCTCAACACGTCATACCATTTGAAGCCGGCAAAAAAAAGAATCTTTACGATTAAAGGTTGTCCATTACCCAGATCGGATAGGAAACGGAAAGCAATTATCATTGTTCCGTATAGAAAAAGTATACCAAAATATTATGTACTTTACTTCATATAGTTCTAAATAAACATAGAACTTTTATTAGGTTTACTTCCTAAAGTTATGATTAAAAATAGACGCGAAAGTTTTAACATACTGATATTCATACTTAATAATATCACCCTCCTGACAGGCATGAATTTTGCCCATTAACAAAAAAACGAAAATTCATTAGAATATGCATCTTGATCAGCCATAATTGCAGATGAATGAAACATCTCAAAAACTTCTACAAGTCCTGAGTGCAACCGGCAGCCGGATGCCGACCTGACCCTGCTCTATTCTCTTCAATTGCTGGTAAGAGAAACAAAACAGCCGATTCAGGCCATCAAATTGCTTATGGCGCATTTTATACAGGACCCCGGCACAGTACACAGTAGCCTATGCAGACCGAAATGCCGTCATGCTGGTCAATCAATTTATGCGCAGCTACATCAAAGAAAGTGATATGGACATTGAAATGACACCGGATGAAGTTTTACGGGTCAAGGGCGGCCTGGACAAAAATGCAGTCAATTACGCGATCTGGAAAATTGATGTCGCGCAGATAGCGTTTTAGGAAAAAATGCTTTCGATTCGCAAAAAATTGGTTGAGGCCATGGAACCGGATACGGCCACCGAAGCGCTTTTACCAGCTCGATTTTTACTGGCGCTGGAAAGAGAGGTCCATGTTCCAGTTGAAGAGAATTGCGTAATTGTTCCCAGTAGCTGATTCTAGCTGTTGGCGATGATATTGCGGGCTTCCTGTAGCGCCTGATCCAGCTTGGCGGGCTGTGTGCCGCCGGCCTGTGCCAGATCCGGCCGGCCGCCGCCACCGCCCCCCACAATCGGCGCAATTTTCTTGATGATGTCTCCGGCATGAAAGCGCCCGGTGAGGTCTTTGGTCACGCCGACAATCAAAAATGCTTTTGAACCCTTTACGCTTCCCATGACAACAATGCCGGATTTAATCCTGTCTTTGAGCCGGTCTGCCAGGTCTCTGAGCGCAGCCGGGTTGTCCACAGCCACCTGCTGGATCAAAACATTCGTATCGTTGATGGTTTGAATCGCCTCGCCACCGGCTTCAGCCGACTCTGAGGCGATTTGGGCCTTGAGCCGGTCAATTTCTTTTTCAAGCGCCTTATGATCAGCAAGCATTTTTTTGAGCTTTGCGGGCAGGGCCTCCGGATTTTCTTTGACCATATGCGCGGCATCTTCAAGCAGGCTGGCGGTCTTCTGGACGTAGTGAAGCGCGTCGTCACCGGTCAGTGCTTCGATGCGCCGCACCCCGGAGGCAATACTGGATTCACTAGTGATTTTAAAAAGGCC
>JASFGH010000318.1:0-5284 GCA_050123865.1 Desulfobacterales bacterium
GAAAACACACCGGATGTCTTCTCCGGCGCCTATTATCGCTATCAACTGAATCGCACCCTGATATTGTTTAAACACAACAACCGTAAGATGCTTATATCGATATCCAGGCAAACAGGCACATCGGATGTGGGCAAAAAAGGCTATGTCCTGGGCTCGGACGACAACTGGGATTACTATTACTCGGGCAAGCCAGGACTGACGATCCCCGGGCTGGGCTGGGTAAAATCCCGCATGTACGATTCTTACGGCATTAACATATACATCGAAATGGATCCCGCGGCACCCCTGCTGCGCTGCGGGGTATTTAAGTGGTTGCAGGCCGGTTGGTCCCAAATCAACGTCGTCAAAAGACACCACATTCACAACGGCATAAAGCGGTTTGCTAAATCATTTAAGGAAATAATGGAACATCCCTCCCTGCCGGGCATCGACGCGCTCAGCGACGCTTTTGCTAAAATCAAAGCCCTGACTGAGGATGAGCTTAGAGCCAGTATTAAAACCTACCTCTCTATCCTGGAAAACCATTACGGCCATGACTATCGGCCGCCCCGCAGATGGTCCCCTCAAATTTTTAAAGACAAAAAACCATGGCTGCAGATGTCAATCGAGGCCATGCAATCCGCATTGATGGTTGAATTCATGAAACATGCGATGGGGAAAAGAGATGCCCAAAATGTTGTCGCCCTTTGGGATAAATCGAATTGAAAAGGGTTCCCTTTGTACGCTTTGCCACCAAAAGCTGAGGCATTCAGATGCTTGAAAATCCAGTTGTCATCGTAAGCGGTGCCTCGCGCGGCTTAGGCGCGGCGACTGCGCGCTGGCTGGCCAAAGCCGGTGCAGCGGTCACGTTATTCGCGCGCTCGGCGGATGGTCAAGAGGCAGTTGCCAGAGACGTGCGGAAACGGGGCGGCGCTGTGCTGGTCTGTAAAGGCGATGTTTCCGATGCCGGCACCTGCCGGACTGCGGTAGCCAAAACCCTGGAACGCTTCGGGCGGCTGGATGCAGTGGTCAACAATGCCGGTATGGTCGAGCCGCTTGCCCCGGTCAGCGATAGCGACGTAGATCGCTGGCAATATAACATCGCCGTTAATTTGCTCGGGCCGTTTTATCTGATCCGGGCAGCCATCGCCAAACTGCGCGAGCATAACGGTCGGATCATTAATGTCAGCAGTGGTGCGGCCACCATCAGTATTGAAAACGCCAGCGCTTATTGTGCGGCCAAAGCAGCGCTGAACCATTTCAGCCGGGTGCTGGCGGCCGAAGAGCCGCGTTTGACAGTGGTCGCCGTCAGGCCGGGTGTCGTGGATACCCGCATGCAGGATACCATTCGGCAAAAAGGTGCCGGGGTGATGCCTGCCGAACAACTGGCATACTATCAAAATCTCAAGGCAAGCGGTCAGCTTGAAAAGCCTGAAGTGCCGGGGCGCTCGCTCGCCTGGCTGGCGCTTTATGCCCCCCGGGAATTCAGCGGACAATTTTTAAACTACGATGATCCCTCTATCAGCCGGCCGGCACTGGCGGTTTTTGGCACCAAATTGACATAAATTTAGTGCCCCTTCCACCCAAAAATCGGAATAGCATTGCAAAGATTAGATTACCAAATGATAATGTTTGCATAAGCTTGCGGTAATGTTGCTGCGTTATCCTTTAACCCATTTATATGATTGTAAATAACATTAAAAATGGCTGCAGCGGACAGACCGGATTCAATTGTAAAACCTTTGACGGCCGCGTCCTGCTCCTGCTCTTGTTTATGGTTTTATGGCCCAATGGGGTGGTGCGGGCTGAAGACCCGGCAGAAAATCGTGATGTTAAACAAGAGCTGAAATTAGTTGAAGATAAAGAAGAGGAAGAGCTGAGCTGGCTTAATCAGCAAATCCAACCGCTCGTCGGTGATAAAGTCCGGCTTAATGGCGTCGTCGAGCTGAACTATGAATATCTTGACGTTAGGGATATTGATGACGAAAATAGCGACAGCAGCTCTGATTTTTTTATGAGCACAGCGGAATTGGCCCTGCGCGTCTTTTTTAACGACTGGAGCAAGTCTAAAGTGGTGGTCAATGCGGAAGATTACGGCAAAAGGGGCGATCAGGGCAAAGTACGCCTGGATGAAGCCATCGTAACACTAAAAAGCCTGCGGGCGCCAGTGTACTTTATCGCTGGCAAAACAGTGATGTCCTTCGGCGTTTTCGAAGACCATCTGATTGAAGGCACGCTCGCTGAAGATTTGTATGAGATCGATGAATGGGGGGCCACCATTGGCTTTAACCCCGACTTTTACGGTCTGGACCTCTCGTTTTCCGTCTACCGGGACCCACAGATCATCGAGAACCTGCAGAATGAAGATACCCATGATTTCAGAGTCGGACGCCAGAAAGAAGATAGATTCAGATCCTACATAGCCAATTTAAGCCTTGCGCCCATCGAAGACATCCTGACTGTGAGCACGTTTTATAACAGTGAACCCGGGGACGGCGATCGCAACCGCTCCATCGGTGGCGCATTTACGTTAAATTACTGGAGGTTTACCCTGGATACGGAATTCATTACCGCTTTGGAGCGGGAGAATGGGGATAACGAAGAAGAGAACAAAGAAAGTGCCAGGATAATTGGGCTTGCCTTTAAGCCACTGGATTCATTACAATTGGCAACGCGCTATGAAGTTTTCAGCGATGATACGCGCGGAGACCAGGATGAGGTTCTGGATTATCGAATTGTTGCCGGATTCAACTATTCATTTTTAGACTTGATTGATGTTTTTTTTCTAACCGAAGCCGCGTTGCTATTTGAATATCGATACTCTAAATTCGAAAAAGAAGCCGACAGCGAGGCAACGGAATCACAGAATATGTATCAGGTGCAATTCGTTTTCGGTTTCTAGATTATCGAATGGTAATCTTCGCGTAACCTGACCTTAATCATTTTATGATATGAAAATAATGCCATGCGCTTACTACTCGTAGAAGACGACGTCAAAATCGCCCAGTTCGTGACAAATGGCCTCAGGGAAGCCGGCTTTGCGGTTGATCACGCCGCCAATGGCGAAGACGGTCTGCATCTGGCGTTGACCGAGCCCTATGACATTGCGGTTGTGGATCTGATGTTGCCCAGAGTTGACGGTTTAACACTGATCGAAGAGATTCGCAGAAATAATATCAATACGCCGGTGCTGATTTTAAGTGCCAAAAGATCCGTCGATGATCGGGTCAAAGGACTGAAAACCGGCAGCGATGATTATCTGGTGAAACCGTTTGCCTTTTCCGAACTGCTTGCGCGCGTGCAGGCGCTTATTCGCCGCTCGACGCGCGTCACCGCGCCTTCAGAACTCAAGGTTGCAGATTTGCGGATAGACCTGGATAAGCGCAAGGTCTTTAGAGCGGATCGGGAGATTTTTCTTCAACCACTCGAGTTTTCCCTGCTCGAGTACCTGATGCGCAACGCCGGCCGGGTGGTTTCCAAAACCATGATTATGGAGCATGTCTGGGATTACAATTTCAATCCCCAGACGAATGTGGTCGAAGCCCGTATCTGCTATTTGCGGGACAAGATTGATAAGAATTTTGATTCCAAACTGATCCATACGGTTCGGGGAGTCGGATATGTCCTTAAAGAAGCTTCGTGATCTAAAAAACTCGTTACTATTTCGCCTGACCCTTCTGTATGCGTTGGCATTTACGGTATTGTCGGCCGTTGGTTTTCTGATCTTTTATTACCGCATTTATTCGGTTACCATGGAGCACCTTGATGTTGAGTTGCTGGATGAAGCCCAAAAATACACCGGTTTAATCAAGGAAAACAATGTAGAGACCGCCGTATCCAGAATTTCTGAAGAGGCTGAACTGGAAAATCCGGCTGAAGACTTCTACCGTCTGTTTAATTTCAAAGGCGACATCCTATTTTCCACCGATATGTCTTCCTGGGGATCGATTGCCACGCAAGACATCCTGCAAAAAATGCGAAAAGAAGAGGCGACTTCCGACATTCAGACCCTGACCATCGAAAAGCGCGATGACAAGGCGCGCATGATAACCGCCATTGTCGGCGCAGACACCGTTTTGCAGATCGGGGAAAGCCTGGAAGAGGTAGACGAGTATCTGGATATTTTTCTGCAACTGTTTTCCATATTGCTTATCAGCCTGATCATTGTGTCGGCGATCATCGGCTGGTTTCTGGCCCGGCGGGCCACGATGGACATGCAGGAAGTCACTGAAACCGCTGCCGAAATATCAAACGGTGCCTATGACCGGCGGGTTCAAATTAAAGGACGACTCAAGGAAATTGAGCAGCTGGGCACCACCTTTAACCATATGCTCGACCGCATCCAGAGTTTGCTCAATTCCATGAAGGAAATTAACGATAATATTGCCCACGACTTAAGAAGCCCTCTGGCCAGAATTCGCGGAATTGCTGAAATGAGTCTGCTGAAAGAAAAAGACGTTGACGATTACAAGGACATGGCCGCCAGCACGATTGAAGAATGTGATACCCTGATCGATATGATTAATACCATGCTGGATATTACCGAAGCCGAAGCCGGCGTTAATGGAGATCAACCCGAAGAATTTGAGCTGGTGGAACTCATCCACGAGGCCTGTGAACTTTTCCGCCCCGTCGCCGAGGTAAAAAAAATAAATTTGAAAACCGACCTTCCTGAATCCCTGGCCATTACGAGCAATCGCAAAAAAGTGCAGCGAATTGTAACGAATCTGCTGGAAAATGCCATTAAATACACCCCGGCAGACGGAGCGGTTAAGGTGTCTGCTGCAGCCCAAAACGTTGAGATTCGAATCGAATTTGAAGACACCGGCATGGGCATTTCCGAAAACGACTTGCCCCATATCTTCGAACGCTTTTACCGTTGTGATCGCAGCCGGTCCCAGGGCGGCACCGGCCTGGGCCTCAGCCTGGTCAAGGCCTACACCGAATCCCTCAACGGCAGCATTCACGTCGAAAGCGTCCTCAATCAGGGCAGCCGCTTTGCCCTCCGATTCGCGCGCTAACCATTATCCCGTCAATCATCTCCCGTGTTATTTTGTGTTCCAATGTAAAGACGAAATTTATACCCGCGCGCTAAAGGAAGCATCCCGGCGAAGTTCCTTTTATTTACCCCAATCGCCCACATCGCCATTCTTTGCCTACATTATTAAATGATAATTTTAGCGTAATCTTCCGCTAATGCGCGTTCAATATACTCAAAGGCAAAAGTCGAGACTTCTTAAAGGCAAGCTCATTCAACGTGGTTTTTACTTTTCAGCCGCTGAAGCAGGCCGAATCAACAGATCCT
>JASFGH010000319.1:0-5278 GCA_050123865.1 Desulfobacterales bacterium
CACCTATGCCCTGATGGGCATTGCCATGGTCATTATTTACAAGACCTCGGAGGTGCCCAACTTTGCCCAGGGTGAAATGGCTTTGATTTCATCCTTTTTTGCCTTTATGCTGCTGGACCAATACGGCTTGCCCTATCACCTGGCATTTCCGGCGGCCTTGATCTTTTCCATTTTGCTGGGGTTTTTCCTTGAGTTCAGCATCCTGCGCCGTGCCAAAGAGCCCAATATTCTGGGGATGATCGTCATCACGATCGGTATCGAAATGATCCTGCTGGGGCTGGTTTCCTGGAAGTTTGGCGCCGATCCCAAAAGCATGCCCTTTCCCATATCGCCCTGGGACAGCTTTGCGATCGGGGAAGTGTTTATCAGCCAGCTCGAAATGTTGACCCTGGTCGTGGCACTGATCATCATGGTGGTTCTGTTTGTCTTTTTACGTTACTCCAAACTGGGCGTGGCGATGAAGGCGACCCAACAAAATTACATTGCCGCCCGGATTATGGGCATTCGCACGAATCGAATCATGATGATCACCTGGGGAATATCGTCGTTTGTGGGGTGTGTGGCCGGCCTGTTGATCGCTCCGACGACCATGCAACCGTTTATGATGTGGGACCCACTGCTCAAAGGTTTTGCCGCTGCGGTGATGGGCGGGATGACTTCTTTGCCCGGCGCTGTTGTGGCGGCTTATCTGCTGGGCATCATTGAAAATTTATTCGGCGGCTACGTGTCGATTGAGTTTAAATCAGCGGTGGCCTTTGCCATCATCGTGCTGGTGCTGTGCATTAAACCGAGCGGGCTGTTTGCCCGCCATTATGTCAAGAAAGTCTAGAAGTGGGTTCAAAATCCCATCTAAGGCCCAATTTCTGCGTTTCACGAAAATTTCAATCCTCGAAATACGAAATGTATGCCTGTGGTTGAAATTTCCGCAAGCATTGAAATTGAACAAAAATGAACATTTTTCATGAGCCTTTTAAGCATTCATTCTTCGTCGGAAGCTTTGCGACACTTTCTTTGACAACTTTAAAAATTAGAGGGCAATATCCTTCTTAACATTTTATTATTTCATCTTTTTTGTTATTGGCCTAATTTCACAAAACACCAAACACTAAACCAAAAAGGAGTGAAGGCATGAAGAAAACAGGCTTTTGGGTTTTAGCGGCAATGGTGGCCATGGTTTTTGGTTTGTCGTTCAACGTTATGGCCGAGGAGGGAGTTACAGATACCGAAATCCACATCGGCCAGTGGGGCCCCCAGACCGGTCCGGCGGCACCCTGGGGTTCTGTGGCTCGCGGAACAGATGCTTATTTCAAAATGATCAACGCCGAAGGCGGCATCCATGGCCGTAAAATCGTATATCATATGTTTGACGATGCCTACAATCCGGCCAAAACAAAGGCGGGTGTCAAAGAGCTGCAGGAAGGCACCGGCATTTTCGCCTGGGCGTCCGGCGTGGGCACAACACCCGGCCTGGCAGTGCGGGAATATATCACCTCGCGCAAAATCCCCTGGGTGGGGCCGGCCACGGGATCTTCCCACTGGATCGATCCGGCGAATCGATACCTGTTTGCCGTTTATCCGTTATATTACATCGAAGCCAAGGCCCTGGTCCGATACGGGGTCGAGGAAATGGGTTTTAAGCGCGTAGCGATTGCCTACCTGAATGATGATTACGGCAAAAACGGACTGGCTGCTGCGCGCAAAGAGCTGCTTGCGCACGGCATGCAACTGGTGGCCGAAGTGCCGGTGGAGCTCAAGGATCAGGACATGAAGCCGCACGTCATGAAGCTACGCCAAGCAGAAGCCGACATGGTCTTGTTGTGGGTTGTACCCGGCCATGCGGTCAGAATTGTTGGAACCAGCGCCGCCATGCAGTTTGCCCCGCAGTTTATGACCGTCAGCACCTGCTCGGATTTTCCGTTGATGATGGCTATCAGCAAAGGCCTTTTCAAGGGGGTCATCGCAACTACTTTCGGAGAATTGCCGGATTCCGATTTGCCGCTGATGCAAAAGTATAAAAAGGACGCTTATGAAAAGTTTGCCGCCAAAGGCGAAAGGTGGGGACTGTTTTATTATGCGGGTATCCTGTTTGTCGAGCCGATGGTGGAAGGGCTCAAAAGGGCCGGGCGCGATCTGACGCGCGAGAAGTTTATAACGGCCATGGAGTCCATAAAAGGGTTCAAGGGAATCGGCGGTGAAGTCAGCTATGGGATTTTTAATCCCAACAATGGCTACGGCACCCGGGGCGGCATGAAAGAGGTCTTTATGATTCAATGCCTGGAAAAAGGCAAGGCCAAGAGATTGAGCGGCTGGACCAAGATTCAGTATCCCTAGTGATCAGGAAACCGCTCCGTTTAAAGTTCCGGAGATCGGAGGATTCGGTTCCTCTGATCTCCTGTAATTCAATTCCGACCCCTTGCTTTCAGAAGATGGGCGTCCGCTCAGCGGCCTGGATGCCTTGCTCAGCTGACGCCATCATCTGATTGCTTTTGAATGACCCGTTGATATGGCTTTCTTTGAAGTTGAAAACGTAGCGATATCTTTCGGGGGCCTTACGGCCCTGGAAGATATTTCTTTTGCGGTCAACCGCGGAGAGATTTATGCCATCATCGGTCCCAACGGGGCCGGCAAGACCACCCTGTTCAACTGCGTCAACGGCATTTATAAGCCCGATGAGGGAGCGATTCGATTCAAGGACCGCCCCATCGATGGCTTAAAGCCGGACCATGTCGCCCGACTGGGCATTGCGCGCACCTTTCAAAACATCGAGCTTTTCAGCCATATGAATACCATGGAAAACATCATGCTCGGCCGGCATTTGCATATGCAAACCGGGCTTTTTAGGGGCATTGCCATGTGGGGCAAACGCTCTTTTGCCGGCCGCGAAGAAATGGCACACCGTCGTAAGGTCGAAGAAATCATCGATTTTCTGGATCTGCAGGCGGCCCGCAATCAACTGGTCGGCGGTCTGCCATACGGCATCCAGAAGCAAATTGAGCTGGGACGGGCCCTGGCGCTGGAACCGGAATTGTTGCTGCTGGATGAGCCCTGTGCCGGCATGAATGCCGAAGAAAAGCAGGATATGATTTTCTGGGTCAAAGATATCCAGGATGAGCTGGGCATCACGATACTGCTGATCGAACATGACATGAATATGGTGATGGATATCTCCGACCGTATCCTGGCGATCAACTTTGGCAGCATCATCACCGAGGGCACCCCGGAGGAGGTCCAAAAGCATCCGGAGGTGCTGAAAGCCTATCTCGGCGAAGACTAGAAGCTGTCTTAATAATGCATCTTACGCATAATGGCTGTGTTGTGATCCGATTCGAAATGCTCACGTACTAACGTGTACGCTCCGCTTTCAAATCGAATCACGCCTTGCCATTAAGCGTAATCTACTATTTTTAAGACAGCTTCAACTTATAAAAAAGTTTAATTTTTTGTAAAAGGGCTGTGCTGCATCGTCAAGGCGGCATTTTCAACCCATTTAAATGGTAATAAGGATGTTCATCGGGTCGGCACAAAATGCTCGAATTTATCATGTTGAGCCCGTTACCAGTTGGCCCGTTTGCCGGCTAAAAATAAAAGCAGACATTTTTCTTTTCTTTACAGGCTCAACGGGCTTAAATGGTTCAACCGGCTAACTTATAAAGGTGATGAACTTAAGTTGTTTGCAAAGAGATGATTATAATCTAAATCACATTGAAAGCGATTGAATGAGCGCGTTGCTGGAAATAAAAAATATCGAAACCTATTACGACCTGATCTATGCCATCCGGGGGGCCTCGTTGACCGTGGAGGAGGGGGCCATCACCGCTATCCTGGGCACCAACGGGGCGGGCAAATCAACGGTTCTCAAAACGGTTATGGGGCTGATCGAGGATCAGCCGGATAAAGGCACGATTGAATTTAAAGGCAAACGCATCGACGGCAAAGATACTGACAAGATCGTGCGCCTGGGCATCTCCTATGTTCCAGAAGGCCGCGAGGTGTTTGAAGAGCTCAGCGTCAAAGAAAATTTGCTGATGGGCGCGTATACCCGCAAAGATCGCCACAACATTGCCAGCGACTTTGATCGCGTTTACAGTTATTTTCCGGTCCTCAAAGAACGGCACAACCAGTGGGCCGGCACCCTGTCCGGCGGTGAACAGCAGATGCTGGCCATCGGCCGGGCGCTGATGAGTCGCCCCCAGCTGCTTTTTTTGGACGAACCGTCCCTGGGGCTTTCACCCATTCTGGTAAAAGAAATCTTTGAAATTATTCAAACCATCAATACCGAAGGCGTCACCATATTACTGGTCGAGCAAAATGCCCGTATGGCCTTATCGATTTCCGATGTCGGGCTGATCATTGAAAACGGCCGTTTTGTGATGAAAGGCAAGGCCGCAGAATTGATGGAAGATAAGGATGTTAAAGAGTTTTATATGGGGGTGCGGTCGGAGGCTTCTGTTAAGGGTTACCAGCGGTGGAAGCGCAAGAAAGCCTGGAGATAAAACGGGTTGAAAACCCGTTTTATCTATCATTTTTTCAAAGCATTTCTATTTTCCAGGTGCTCAACGCGTCTTTTGAACACCTTAATATTTTTAATATCAGACGTGAAATCCCGCATATAGTTGCGGGGCCTTGAACAAAAGCTAAATTTTTAAAACCATTATTGTGCAATACTTTATCGGGGTTCGGGGAATTTTCTTAATTGGATCGCTGCATGAATCATCAGCGACTGCATCGTGCAAACTCATGCATAAGGGGGCGTAACGAAATAACAGTATTCTACTATGAGCAATAATGCAAACGAGACCGTGCCGAGCCGGTTTTTAAAAGCGGTGGACGAGTGGGGGGACCGGGTGGCCCTGCGCAAAAAAGAGTTCGGCCTCTGGCACGACATTACCTGGAACGACTACCATGAACAGGTCAAAGCAGTGGCCTGCGCGCTGATATCGCTGGGGCTTGAAAGAGGCGAAACAGCAGCGATTATCGGCGATAACTGCCCCGAGTGGGTGTATGCTGATCTGGGCATTCAATGCTGTGGGGCAGCCACCACCGGGGTATATGCCACCAATGCCTGGCAGCAGGTTGAATTTGTCGTTGCCAATTCGGAAGCCCGGTTCTTTTTTGTCGAAAACGAAGAGCAGCTGGACAAATGGCTGCACTTCAGGGACAAGGTTCCCGGACTAAAGAAGGTGATTGTCTGGGATACGGAGGGCCTGCGCCAGTTTAAAGACCCGATGGTCATGACGTTTGAAGAACTGCTCGAGACCGGCCGTCAGGCAGCGGCCGA
>JASFGH010000320.1:0-5266 GCA_050123865.1 Desulfobacterales bacterium
ATGCACCCGCCCGAATCAAACTGGATGAAATCCGCAAGAATCTAAATCAACCCGACACCCGTTAGCTGTAAGGAGGAGACATTCAATGTCGCGCAACATATCGCGGACGATTTCAATATCCCGCGATGAAACCAAAATGCTATTCCCCGTGCAGCATGCGCTATACGTGATTTTAACAGAGAACCCAACGCATCGATAGAATAGCCTCCCGGAAAATAGAAAATTTTGTAACCGAAAACCACCGACTGGTTCTTTACGGGCAAAAATTCAAAAAGCAGCTGAACTAACGAAATTTTTCACCTGAAAGGAGATCAAATTGGGGCAAGTCATTTCTAGGAGAACTTTTCTTAAAGGCGGGGTTGCCGCTGCGGCCGGGGTGGCAGCCGGCAGCATCCCCGGAGCCGCTGCGGCAGCCGGACCGGATGAAAAAACACAACTGGCCACCCTTTTGGACATCAGCAAATGCATCGGTTGCGGAGCCTGCGTCGAAGCCTGCCAGGAAACCAATGCCCATAAATACCCGGATCCCCGCAAACCCTTCCCCAAAATGTTTCCGGACAGGGCCAAGGTATCGGATTGGTCCGACAAGCAAGATGTCACCGATCGGCTAACGCCCTACAACTGGCTGTACATTCAACATGCCAGTGTCGATATCAAAGGTGAAGAAACTGAGCTGACCATCCCCCGCCGCTGCATGCATTGCGTCAATCCGCCGTGTGTTAAACTGTGCCCCTGGGGCGCCGCAAAGCAGCTTGAGAACGGTATCTCCCGAATAGATCCGGAAATATGCCTGGGGGGCTCCAAGTGCAATGCGGTTTGCCCCTGGGATATTCCGCAACGCCAGACCGGTGTGGGGCTGTATCTGGATATTCTGCCCAATTTTGCCGGTAACGGCGTGATGTTCAAATGCGATCGCTGCTACGACCAAATTGAAGCGGGACAGCTGCCCGCCTGTATCGAAGCCTGCCCGGAGGATGTTCAAACCATCGGGCCACGCGATGAAATCATCAAAAAAGCCCGTCAACTGGCCAAAGAAATCAACGGCTACATCTACGGTGAAACCGAAAACGGCGGAACCAACACCATTTACGTTTCGCCGGTACCCTTTGAAAAATTGGACGCCGCCATTGAAAAGGGGAAAGGCAAACCGCATCTGGCCGCCGTTTCCGATCGGATGGCGGATGCCAATAATCTGGCCGCCGCCATGGTTATCGCACCGCTGGCCGGTATCGCGGCCGCCGTCAGGAAGATTTACAACTATGTTACTTGAATTTTGCACGAGTCGGAGGCTTTCATCTGCAAGGCATTTAAGGGCGAGGCTTTTCATGCAAGATTTAAGTACGAAAAAATCCAACTAAGGAACGTGACTGATGAAAGCTGCTACCGCTTCGCTTACCCATCCAAACCACCAAAACTGGCCGATGCGTTTCATGTATGTGCTGACCGTATTTTTCATGGCCCTGACCGGTTTTGGTCAGATGCCGATTTATAAACGCTACTACCTGTCGGACATCCCCGGATTCGGCTGGCTGGCCAATTTCTGGACCACCCGTTATGTGCATTATGCCGGAGCTGCACTGCTGCTGGCGATTGTAGCCTATATGCTCGTTGAGCATGTCATCTTAACTCGCGCACAACGCAAAATAACGCCAAGCGGTTATCTGCGAGGAATACTTCTTGCGGGAATCGTGCTGACCGGCGTTTTATTTGTCATCAAAAATTTCGCGGTTTTCGTCTTTTCACCCGAATTCATTATTGCCTTAAACCTGAGTCATCTGGGTTTTGTCATGATATTTTTGCTGGTCAACCTGTACTGCCTGATTTTCAAAAAACAGTGGACAAAAGCCCGCTAAGATCTTATTACATACGAGGAGTATCGTTATGAAAGATATCATCATTATGTTGGCCATTGTGGGCGTTTGGTATCTCCTGCAGGCCTATATCCTGCCTAAATTGGGCATTTCGACCTGACTGAAGGATTCTTGTCAGGTGACAAGCAATCATGACAGCACCCAAGCGAGAGAATCGCAAGCAGATAAAAGATAAAGATTTTGAGCTCATACAGGCCATCAATTCAGGCCAATTCGACCGATTCCCGGATCTTGTCAAACGCTACGAGCAAAAGCTATACAATTTCAGCCTTCGAATGTGCCGGGATGAAGCCGATGCCGAAGACACGGTTCAAGAAACCTTTTTAAATGTCTTCAAATACTTGAAAGATTTCCGGTACGAAACGAAATTTAAAAACTGGCTTTACCGGGTGGCCGCCAGCACCTGCATCAAGAAAAGAAGAAAGTCTAAATTTGCGCCGCAACGGGAACTATCCCTGGATGAATTTTATCCTCAGAGTGAAGCCGAGGTTCCCCAGCAGGTTCCTGATTGGGCGCAAATGCCTCTGGACAAGCTGCTGAGCAACGAGCTTCTGGACAAAATCAACGAAGCTATTTTTACGCTTCCAGAAAAGTATCGATTGGTAATCGTATTACGCGACATTGAAGGGTTTAATACGGCCGAAACGGCCCAGATTCTAAATTTATCGGAAGCGAATGTGAAAGTCAGATTGCACCGGGCACGCTTATACTTAAGGGACAGGTTGAAAGGATATTTTGAAAATGAATAGGGATGAGCACGATCACAGACACTGCCTGGAACTTTTTGAAAAACTATCTGAATATCTGGATAATGAGTTGGACGAAGTCACCTACCGGGACATCGAAAAACACGTCAAAGAATGCGTTCCCTGCTTTGTGTGCCTACAGACACTGAAACGGACCATTGATCTTTGCAAACAAACGGAAAACAGGTCAGTTCCTGAGGATTTTTCCAAAAAATTAAAACAAGTCATTCAAAATATGCCCAAATCCCCACCTGCCCACTGATTAAAAACTGCCCTCTCATCACGCCAATGGGTGCAAGCCGATCCCATTGGACCCTTCAGGCGATCTGATCTTTTTGTGAAGATGCGATTTGACGCTCTCTTTTTTTCAATTCTTCAAGACACTGTGTGATATAATCGCTACAGAGCTTGGCGGTATCACCGTTTTCGCAATGGCGCTGAAAGCCCTTTATCCATTCTTTACCACCCCGGGGACAGACTTCCATAAATTCAACAAAGCGCACAAGCCGGTCAATAATGTTTTTTGAGACGGCGTGCTCAACCCTGCAGGAAGCTTCCTCGGCCTCGTCCGGATCAATTAACAGGATTTTGATGAAGAATTCTTTGAGCGCCGCATGCCTTCTGACAATTTCCGCCGCCCGTTTTTTACCTTTGGCGGTCAGCGTGATGATATCGTAAGGCACATAATTCACCAGGCCTTTTTCAGAAAGCGATCGCAAAGCTCCGGTGACGGAAGATTTGTTTACTACCATCCTGTCGGCAATATCTTTGGCTCTGGCAGCCTGTTTTTCTTGTGAAATGTGGAAGATGGCCTCCAGATAATCTTCCATATTTGAGCTTAGCATTTCTGAATGGCGCATTTTATGATTCCTTTAAGGACGTTTGAGATTCAAAGCACGCTTTCGCTTTGCCTTTGCTTCCCTAAAAATCTGAGGTGCAAATTTAGATAAACATTTTCACCACGAAGACACGAAGGTCACAAAGTTTTTTAATATTTATTTATGAATATCTTTTTTTGTGTCTTGGTGTCTTCGTGGTTTAATTATAATTTCCGTATATCCAGTAAATTTAGTGTAACCGTGAATTATCCGGATTATCTTCACACGTTGCGGCCGTGTCGGCCGGACAGCTTGAACATCCGCAACTACAGGCGTCTTCCTGTTTAAAGTTCTTGATAAACTTCCGGATTAAAAACGCAGCGGCAATCGCAACGATGATGATAACGATAATGGTTTGCATGGCTAGTTCACCATAATTCCCAGAGCGGATCCAAATTGAAAGATGAACACCGCTAATATAAAGGCCAGCACCGTATTGAAGGCCATTGCAAACACACCCCATTTCCAGGAGTCGGATTCCCGCGCAATACAGATGACCGAAACAAAACAAGGCGAATAAAACATCGTAAACACAATCAGGCCAATGGCCATCAATGGTGACCAGCCGGGCTCCCTGGCCAGTGTTTGTGATAGAGATCCGCTCTCCTCCGGATTCACCTCGCCTATTGAGTAGGCGGTGCCAAGAGTAGAGACCACCACTTCTTTGGCGGCAAAGCCCCCCACCAGGGCGATGTTGGTTCGCCAGTCAAAACCGGCCCATTTCGACACGGTTTCAAGAGTACTCCCGATGCGACCGGCAATCGAATAACGCAATCCGGCTTCGGCTTCAGCTGCATCGATGCGTCTAAGGCTTTGCTTAAGACTGTAAGCCGCAACGGAAAGTTCAGCGTTTTCATCGGCGCTGTTCAGTTCGCTGGCAATGACAGGCGGCACCCGGCTTATTTCGACCTGGCGCTTTATTTCAAATTCGGCAAGCGTTGATTCCGGCAGTGCGGGAAAGGTCATCATAGCCCACAGGACAATCGACAGCCCCAAAATCACCGTGCCGGCTTTCTTGATATATTGCCAGGTGCGCTCCCAGGTGTGTATCGCCAGACCTTTGAAGGTGGGCATACGATAGGGCGGCAACTCCATTACAAAAGGCGTGGCCGAGCCTCTGATGACCGTGATGCGCAGCAGTTTGGCAACCAGCAATGCTCCGGCCCAGGCACCGAGTGTGATGAGAAACATAATCAGCGCCTCATACCGCGCAAAAAATGTGGCGATCAACAAAGCAAATACAGGCAGTTTGGCGCCGCAGTTCATAAAGGGCACGGTCAGCAGGGTTGCCAGGCGTTCACGGGGTGACTTGAGCGTACGGGTTGCCATCACCCCCGGTACCGCGCAGCCGCCGGCAATCCCACCGGATACGATAAAGGCCATCACCGAGCTGCCGTGCAGGCCAAATATGCGAAATATGCGATCCAGCATGAAGGCCACCCGGGCCAGGTAGCCGGAATCCTCCAGGATGGCAATGCCGAAAAACATAAACATAATTAAGGGAACAAAGCCCAGGACGCCGCCGAACCCATCAATGATACCGGAAACAATCAACGATTGCAGCAGACCTTCCGGCAAAACGGCTGTCAGGGTTGATCCCAACCAGCCAAAAAAAGATTCCAGCCATTCCACCGGCAGTTTGCTATAGGTAAACGTAAAATGATAGAGCCCGGCAATAACCGCCAGCATAATCAAAGGGCCCAGGAAACGATTGGTCAGCACTTTGTCAATGCGATCCGAGCTATATAGCCGGTTGCGATCGTATTTGTGA
>JASFGH010000321.1:0-5254 GCA_050123865.1 Desulfobacterales bacterium
TTTTTTTCTATCCACCGCTCAATAAGACATTCGGGCAAATGAGCCTTGCCGAAAAACGTGATGTCAGCCACCGGGGTAAAGCCCTGAATGAACTCAGACAGGAAATGGATAAAGTTTTGATCTGGATCCGAAGGCATATGCCGCCGGAAGAAAGATATCTTTACACCCGTAACACAGAGGACTTAAATGATTGCTGATTTGATTGCAGCCAATAGAAGCTGTCGGCGGTTTGATGAAAACCATCCGGTTGACTTACGCACGCTGCCGGACATTATTATTGCATCCCACGAGGACTGAAAATTACGGGTTCATGTCATGGACTGCGTTTGTGGGCCGTTTTGACCACCCGGCGGATCAATGATAGACTGTAAGTTAAACTCGCAAAATTTAAAAAAGGAGAAAGGGGATGGGACCTCATAAAGACTGTATCGACATCATAACCGAATTGGGGGGAATCACCGACGCAAAAGCAACCCAACAGGTATTTGAAGATACGATTGATGCCGAGAACCTGGCTAAACTCAAACATATCCAGAATCAAGATGTTCTTCAGAAAATCGCCAATGCCATCAAACTCTGTGAGCCCGACACCATTTTTATCGATACAGGATCAGAGGCAGACCGTCAATTTGTCAGAGAGCTCTCTATAAAAAAAGGCGAAGAATCACCGCTGCCTATGCCAGGCCATACGATTCACTATGATTTGAAGGAGGAGCAGGGCCGCATTATTGATCGGACGTTCTACATCTATAATAAAGGCGAAGAGGTCAGTTCGCTGGCGAAGAAAAAAGACCGGACTGAAGTGTTGGAAGATGTCAGGGAAAAAATGACCGGCATCATGAAGGGTAAAACGATGATGATCGGGTTTTTCTTAAGGGGTCCGGTGGGCGCGCCGGCATCCAACCCTGCTCTTGAAATATCCAGCTCGACTTATGTCATGCACAGCGCCGCTATCCTCTATCGCAATGTCTATGCTGATTTTGACCAGGAGGTCGAAAAGCGCGGGCATTTTTATGCCAATATCCACAGCGAAGGCTTGAACCGGCCTGAAGATCTGCCCAATGCCCGGGTCTATATGGACCGCAGCCACCTGACAACCTACAGCTTCAACTGCACCTATGCCGGCAACACCCTGCTCATGAAAAAGGGCAACCATCGCTTTTCGGTGGATCGCTCGGTTTATGAAATGAAGGGTGAGCAGATTGCCGAACACATGTTTATCACCGGCATCGAGGCGCTGGGCGATCGCATTACCTGGATGGTGGGTGCAGCACCCAGCGGCTGCGGCAAAACAACATCGGCGATGGCCGGTGATCATTTTGTCGGCGATGACCTGGCACAGATGTGGATCGCAGATGACGGCACCGTGCGTTCAATTAATCCCGAATGCGGAATTTTTGGTATCGTCGAAGACGTCAACTGGGAGGGCGATCCCTTTTTGATGAAATGTTTGCGTCATGAAGGCACAGAGGTCATCTGGTCCAATGTGCTCATTGATGAAAACCGGGTTCCCCAGTGGACCGGCAATGGGGAAGAGCCGCCGCCGACCAGAGGCACCAACTTCCAGGGGCCCTGGGAACAGGGCATGACGGGCGAAGACGGCAAGCCCATCCCCATGTCGCACCCCAACTCCCGGTGCACCCTGTCCAACAGCGCTCTGGAAAATTATTCAGATCATAATGAGAACCCCGCAGGCGTTGAGACCCGTATTTTTACCTACAGCGGGCGTGATAGTGACACCATGCCCCCGGTCTGGGTATCAAAGACCCCCGATGAGGGCGTTGTTATCGGCGCCTGCATCGTATCCGCTGCCACGGCCACTGAAGTCGGGGCCACCGGTGTCCGCCGTCAACCATGGGCCAACGCGCCTTTCACCCCCGGTTCATTGGGCGAATATATGGATGCGCAATTTGCTTTCTTCAATAGTGACAAAATTGCCGACGATAAACGTCCGATCCTGGCGGGGCTGAATTACTTTTTAACGCATGAGGCCAGAGGCGGTAGTTCCAAAAATTTGCTGGGTGAAAAAAAAGATGTCAAGGCCTGGATGGCCTGGCTGGATCGACGCGCTCACGGTGAAGTGGATGCCATTGAAACACCTATCGGCTATTTGCCGAAGTATGATGATTTAAAGCGCTTGTTCAAAGAACGCATCGATAAAGAATATCCGCAAGACCTGTATGATAAACAGTTTTCGTTGTATGTCGATAACATTATAGCCCGCATCGATCTACAGGAAGAAGCTTACAGCAAAGAGCAACACATTCCAGCCCGCTTTTTTGATATTCTCAAAAAGCAGCGCACAGAACTCCTGGCGCTCAAGGAAAAATACGGACCGATTGTTACACCCGAGCAATTGATGAAACAATGATGACAGCCCTGCACTTAGCTATTGGGTCGCTACATGAATCATCAGTCCCGCTCGGGACTGATGATTTATTCCGCTACTGTTCTGGTCTGGCCGAAAACCGAAGTCACCCTTATGAGTTTCGGCATCTTAAATTAGATATGGATCTGTCCTAAGAGGCGCATTTGAACCTGCCGATTCAACAATCCACACTTAACGTTATATTTAGCCGTCGCATGCTGGTTGCCTTTTTAATGGGGTTTTCCGGTGGGCTTCCGCTGTTGTTGACCTGGGGCGTATTGCAGGCCTGGATGACCGAAAAAGGCATAGATTTAACCTGGATTGGCATGATCTCCCTGGTTCAGATTCCATATACCTGGAAATTTTTATGGGCTCCATTTTTGGATCGATTTGTGCCACCGTTTCTCGGGCGCCGTAAGGGGTGGCTTTTAATCGCTCAGATGGCGCTTGTGGTTGCTATTGTGGGTTTGGGATATTCGGATCCGGTAAAAAATACCGGATTGATGATTGGGGCTGCAATTCTGGTGGCCTTTTTCAGTGCCACCCAGGATATTGTCATCGACGCTTACCGGCGTGAAGACCTGGCCGATGAAGAACTGGGGTTGGGCTCTTCGATGTATGTTTATGGTTACCGCCTGGGCATGTTACTGGCTTCCGGCGGCGGATTGATCCTGGCAGACCATATGTCTTTCTCTGCGGTCTATTTTCTGATGTCGCTGTGCATGCTGCCCGGTATTTTAACGACGCTACTGACCCCTGAACCGGAAGTCGTGGCCGGAACACCCCAAACCATAAGGGAAGCCGTGGTTGATCCGTTTGTTGATTATTTCAGCCGCAATGGCGCCATCTGGATTCTGGTATTTATCCTGCTATATAAAATCGGTGACACCATGGCCAGCGGCATCACGATGCCATTTTACCTGGATTCCGGATTTTCCAAGACAGAGATCGGCACGGTCGTTAAATTTTTTGGCACAGCGGCAACATTGATCGGTGCATTTCTGGGGGGCGTTTTGTTGCTTAAAGTGGGGATTCATCGGGGCCTCTGGATCTTTGGCGTTCTGCAGGCATTATCAACCGCCGGTTTTGCCATTTTGGCCCGGATCGGCTATAACATTGCCATGCTCTCCGGTGTGATTGCCTTTGAGAACCTGAGCAGCGGAATGGGCACCGCCGCCTTTGTGGCGTTTATGGCCAGCATCACGAATAAGAAGTTTACCGCCACCCAGTATGCCCTGCTGACAGGGATCATGGGTCTTTCCAGACAGCTGGCGTCTTCGGTGACCGGTTTTATGGCCAAATATATGGGCTGGCCTGGTTTTTTTATTTTCTGCACTTTGATTGCGATTCCCGGGATGTTGCTGCTTGTGAAAATTGCACCCTGGAATTCGCACCCGGCAGGGGAAGGCGAAGCCGCTCAGACAATGGAGTAGTGGAGTAAAGTCAATTGCGGATTTTAGATTGCGGATTGCAGATTGAAATCTCAACCATGCATGCATTTAAAATTCCGAATTCCGCAATCTGTATTCCGAAATATTTTTTGTTCCAGCACTCCAATACTCCATTACTCCGGATCCAATATGCGATTTGAACCACATTTTGAGTCTGAAACGGATTAGCCCACGTGTTCTTTTAGAGGAACTATATGCCCAAACATCAACCAGAAAATAAAACCCTTGAGCGCGTGCAGCAGCTTCAGGAAACAAGAAGAAAAATTATGGAGTTGCCGCCAGAAAAAGCGCTTGATCGAATTTTAAATGATCGCCAGCCGTCGGCCCTGGTGCATTCCTTTCCGGAACAGGACTTTTACTTATTGGTCAATGAAATCGGGGCGGAGGATTCACTGCCACTGCTTTCACTGGCAACCAACAAGCAGTGGGAGCACATCGTCGACCTGCAGACCTGGCAAAAGGACCGCATTGACATCAATTCAGTTACGCGCTGGTTGAATTTATTGATGGAGGCGGATTCACAGCGATTTCTCAATTGGATTTTAAATGATCACCTTGAATTTATGGAGTTGTATCTGTTTAAAAACTTGGAAATCAGAATTCGTGAACACGATCAGGAACCCACCGAATTTGGCGATGATTTCTTTACGCTGGATGATGTCTATTATCTAAGATTTATCGATATTCCAACAGAAAGTGAATCCGAAAAATTGATCGATGAGCAGCGCCGCAAATTTTTAGCCCAGATCGCCCAGCGCCTGGCCGCAACGGATCATCTTATTTACCAGAGTGTTTTTCTGGAAGCGGCCCACGTCATACCGTCCGAAACCGAAGAAGATTGCCATCGCTGGCGAACCACGCGGCTGGCGGAAAAAGGCTTTTTACCCTTCGATGAGGCTGTCGGTATCTATCAACCCGTAGAGCCGGGGGAGCTTGAAGACAAGCGCAAAAAGTTTGTGCCGCCAGTCTCTCAACAAATTTCAACACTTCCTGTACCCGTCTCTCCGCTGAGGGAGTTAAAACAGGACAATTATTTCACCCGCGCCTTGCAGACAATTGAAGCCGCCAATATCGTGCAACTGCTTCAAGCCGAGTTTGCCCATTTGTGCAATCAGGTTGTTGTTGCCGATAGCCGGGTCATCGGCGAGCGTGATGCATTGCAACAAGTCGTTAAAAAGAGCAGCGGATATATCAGCATCGGCCTGGAGCAAATACTCAAAGATCAAAAAGACGATGCTGCCAGGGGGGCGGCATTGCTTACTCGATATATGCTTCAAGATATTTTTCGGATCGGGTTTGGCGCCGCCTTGAAACTGAAATGGCGGGCAGAAAAATGGCTTTCAAAATGCTGGTTCGCGCAAGCTGACCTGCGATTAACCTTTTGGGGAGAGCAGTGGATGGGAGTTGTCGGCGGTCTTCTGGTTAAAAAGCCGCT
>JASFGH010000322.1:0-5253 GCA_050123865.1 Desulfobacterales bacterium
GTCTTAGCTGAAACTTGAATATAATTGGGATTTGGGATATAGATCCACAATGTTTAAATATGTCAAGATAACGTTGGAAAGTCAATCGGGTGCTAATGGGTGCGGAATTTGCCTTAATATGGCAGGCGCGACCATCAAAACTGTCCGGGCAAGGTGTTTTGTGGACTCATCGGTGTCGTGCGTTCCGCAACACCTTTCTTTGCCTTTGTATCCGCAGAAGCATTTTGAAAGGCCATTCTGTTGACCCCGCCGATGCCCTCTATCACGAATTTATATTGGCCAAACACCTTAACCGTCAATTCTTGTAAATAATAATGAATATTTTGTTGACCAATGATGATGGAATTTATGCTCCGGGATTGGCAGCCTTATATGCCCACCTGGCGCCTGAGCATTGCGTGGAAGTCATTGCACCGGAGCGAGAACAGAGTGCCGTTGGTCACGGTATTACCTTGAATGAACCATTGCGCGCGACCAAAGTTTCGATCCCGAACGCATTTGAGGGCTATGCTGTCTCCGGGACGCCGGCCGATTGCATCAAATTCGGTGTGCTGGAAATTCTGAAAACCAAACCGGATCTGGTGATATCCGGCATTAACCCGGGTGCGAATGTGGGCGTCAATATAAACTATTCCGGAACGGTTGCTGCCGCCAAAGAGGCGACCCTTTATGGTATCCTGGCTATCGCCGTGTCTATTCACAGTCGTCAGGTTGAATCTTATGACGCGGCGGCTGCGTTTATCACACAATTGGCCCAGGACGTATATGCCATCGGGCTGCCGGCCGGCACCTTTTTAAATGTCAATATTCCAAATCGACCTCTGGCAGAAATTGCCGGGGTGCAATTCAGCCGGTTGGATATGGACTTCTTTCCGGAATACATTGATAAAAGAATAGATCCGCGCAATCGCACCTATTACTGGCAGGGGTGTGACGCTCTGCCTCAGGGCAAGTCCCTCGAAATAGACGGCTCGGCCCTGTGCCAAGATTTCATTTCGATCACACCGATTAAATGTGATCAGACGGATCACGGTGTGCTTGAAAATATGAAAAAAGGCAAAATCTTAAAGCAGCATAAAAATTAGGGCTAAACCACTAAACCAAAAGCAGTGAATCCCATGTTCATCACCTTGGAAGGCATCGAGGGATCGGGCAAAACGACTCAGATCGATCGGCTGGCTGAATTTTTCAATGACCGCGGGATGGCATGTGTGACGACGCGCCAGCCGGGCGGGACCGTCATCGGTGAAAACATACGCTCGATTCTACTGAACCCGGAAAACCATGCCCTCGATCCGATGACCGAATTGCTGCTTTACCTGGCGGATCGCGCCCAGCATATCAATGAGATTATCAGGCCCGCTCTGGCGGACGGCAAAACGATCATTTGCGATCGCTATTTTGATGCGACCGTTGTCTATCAGGGATTTGCCAGAGGATTGAGTGTTGAATTGCTGTTGGAGCTGCACCGGATCCTGTTTGAAAACCTAAAGCCGGACGTAACGCTGTTGCTGGATCTTGCCCCGCAGCAGGGATTGGAAAGGGCTTGGCAGCAGTTAAACAGCGGCCAGCGGGCGGGACGTGAAAGCCGCTTTGAAAATGAGGCCCTGGCCTTTCATAAAAAAGTTAGGGCGGGCTACCTCGAGCTGGCAAAGTTTGAACCGCAGCGGTTTCATATAATAGATGCCGGCCGGAGCGCGGATCGCGTGTTTGACGAGATCTGCAAGACACTCACGCCTTTACTCAAATAGTTTATCAATGACCGCTGCTTTTTGGTTGCAACAAATGAACACAAGCGACAAGAATATGATCCTAATTTGAATTTGAGCGCTTGTCGAGATTTTAAACGCTCAATTAGGATGAATTTGGGTTGACGTTATGGGCATTTCTATCCTGGATGCCATCGGCAATACGCCCCTGGTTGAAATCCAAAAGCTAAATCCAAACCCCGGCGTAAAGATGTTCGCTAAGCTTGAATATTTTAATCCCGGTGGTTCGATTAAGGATCGTGCCGCGCTCTGGATGATCGAGGCGGCTGAACGTTCAGGGGAGCTGTCACCCCAGAAAACGGTCATCGAGCCTACCAGCGGCAACACCGGTATCGGTCTGGCATTGGTTTGCACCGTCAAAGGATACCGCTTGCTGTTGGTCATGTCTGATGCCGTCAGCATCGAACGCCAGAAGATCCTGAAAGCCCGGGGAGCTGACATTCTTTTAACCCCCGGCCACCTTGGTACCGATGGAGCTATTGAAGAGGCCTATCGTTTGGCGCGCGAAAATCCAGACACCTATTTTCTACCCGATCAATTTAACAATGAAGCCAACTGGCTGGCGCATTACCACGGCACGGCAGAGGAGATCTGGCAACAAACCAACGGCTGCATTACCGCATTCGTCGCCACGCTGGGCACTACCGGCACCTTAATGGGTGTTTCTAAAAAATTAAAGACATATGACCCCGGCATACAGATCGTTGGTATAGAACCTTATCTGGGGCATAAAATTCAAGGATTGAAAAACATGAAGGAGGCCTATTGCCCTGAAATCTTTGAAAAGGAACGTCTGGATCAAAAGCTCAATGTCGACGACGAAACAGCCTATGAAATGGCACGCCGGCTGGCCAGAGAAGAAGGCATATTTGTCGGGATGAGCAGTGGTGCGGCCATGGCCGGTGCCTGCAGGGTTGCCGAGAATATGACCGACGGCACTCTGGTCGTCATATTCCCGGATAGCGGCGAACGCTACTTGAGCACGTCACTTTTTGCCGTCCAGGAAGAAATATCCCTGAAATTGTTTAACACCCTCAGCCGCAAAAAGGAGGTTTTTGAACCTCAGGTTCCCGGGAAGGTGCAGGTATATTCCTGCGGCCCAACCGCTCATGCCCGCGCACATCTTGGTGAAATGCGTCGCATCGTGTTTGCCGATTTATTATGTCGCTACCTGGAGTTCCGCGGGTATGCGGTCCATCATTTAACCGACATCAATGATCTCGATGATAAAGCGATCAGCGGATCTGAAAAGCTGGGTGTCGATCTGGGCGAATTTACCGAAGCCAATATTACCCAATTCAAGGAGGACCTGGCTGTTTTAGAGGTCACCCCGGCCAATGTGTACGCGCAGTCAAGCGAGCACGTAGATGACATGGTGGTGCTGGGCGAAAAATTGGTGCAAAAGGGTATTGCCTATGAAAAGTTGCGCTCACTGTACTTTGACATTTCGCGATTGGATGGTTATGGCCAGCTTTCCGGGATTGATATCAATAAAATAAAGGTCGGCGCCACGGTCGATCTAGATGACTACGAAAAGCTAAATCCGCGTGATTTTACACTTTTTAAGCGCTCCAGGCTGTCCGAGTTAAAGCGGGGTATTTTTGTCAAAACGCAATGGGGAAATGCCCGGCCCTCCTGGCATATTAAATCAGCGGCCATTTCGCTGAAATATTTGGGTGAGGGTTTCGACCTCCACACCAGCAGCCGGGAGTTGGTCTTTCCCCATCACGAGAACGAGAATGCGATAGCCGTTGCTTTAACCGGAAAGCCGCTGGCCAGGTTCTTCGTCCACTGCGATCGGGTGCTGATGGATGGCAAAAAATTAGATGAGCAGGCAGCAGGCTTAACCATCGCAGAACTGGTCAATATGGGGTATTCGGGCCGGGACATCCGTTTTTGGCTGCTTTGCAGTCATTATCGTAAACCGATACCGTTTTCAAAAGAGCGCCTGGCTAATGCCGGGCGTGCGCTTGAACGCCTGGATCGCTGTATTTCCAGTCTGCGCTGTGTCCAAGACGGGGATGCTTATGCCGATATTGAGCAGTTGCTTTACAACCTCAAAAACGGCTTTACGAGTGCAATGGATGACGATTTAAATATATCGGCGGCCCTGGCAGCGATATTTACGATTGTCAAAAAAGTCAATACACTCATCCTCAACAAACAACTGAATGCAACCGACGCCGCAAAAATTGTCGATGGCTTCCGCAACATCGACACGGTTTTGAAGGTATTTAATTTCTTCGATGCTTATGCTGATCCTGATATACAGCGCCTGCTTAAAAAACGAGAGAGTGCCCGCGCAGCGGCGAAATGGGACCAGGCAGATAAAATCAGAGATGAACTCAGATCACGCGGCATACCGGTTCATGATCAGAGATAGGGTGTCAGGTTTCAGGGACGGATATAAGGCCTGACACCTGAACACTGGAACCTGACACCCGAAACCTTTTCGTTTTTATAGGTTATCTGTTCACAATGGGCTACGGGAGTTACAACGCCGAATGAACAATCCAATCTATTTTCCGTTTACCTACGTGCCGCAATGGGTGGCGGAGATTTTTACTGCCGGTTTTCAGCGGTTTTATGTCTATCAGCCCTCGGATAAAGGCTTGCCGGCTGAAATGAACACCTGGGTCGAAAAAAATGCCCTGAAGGTTTGTGTGCCGGTGCCGGCCGAAGATAAGCGCTTTACCGAAGTGGTCAGGGCGTTTCAGCAATTTGCGCGCCTGCATGCATATGGCAGGGACCTCAAATCTTCAGCATTCTGGAATCAGCATGGCGCTATACCATTCTTCGATGAAACATCTGTCTCACAAATTGTGGCCGAGGTGAAAAAAGGCCACAAGCCGTATACCGGGCTGGCACATCCGGAGGCGCTTTTACGTGCGCGTGTTTTTTTAGAGTTTGCCCAGGAGTTCGACCGCCAAAATGACGAGTTACAGCAGGAATTGAAAGATACAGACCGCTGTTCTGAAGAGTTGCTAAAGAACCTGAGCGGCCAAAAGGATAGTAAACCGGCTCTCACCCGGCTTACAGCTGAGATCAAATTTGATGATCCGGGTGAATACATGCCACAGGATAGACTGCAGGCCTGGGCGCGTCTGTTTTTGGAGAAACCGATCGATTCGGGATTTCTGGTTACCAGCAGCGCAACGATTTTTGATTTCCTGGTCGGGACTCTGGTAACGAATGAAAAGCTATTTGAATTCAAAGGATTGCCGACCCTTGCTTCAAATGATGACCAGCTGACGGCCTGGCGGGAAACGTTTTACCTTCAGATAAAAAACGGGATTGAAACCGAGGGATCATTTAGCGAAGACGCCTTTGCGCGCATGCCGCCGTTGCCAAAAGATGCCGCTCATTTCAATCTCACGCTTTACCGCATGCCCGGCTGCACGCCGACCCAATTATTGAAGCGATTCTTAAATTCGTCAAACGATGACGAAAACAGCATTAACCAGACGCCTGACATTAAAAATAC
>JASFGH010000323.1:0-5253 GCA_050123865.1 Desulfobacterales bacterium
AGGCGACGAAGCGCTGCCGACTACATCCGGGTGACCATCATTGTCCATGTCTTCAATTAAAACGGCTTTGAATTTACCGGCAACCACGGGGCTGTATGCTTTGCTTTTGACCTGTGGTTGTTGAGGTTGATAGGCCTTTTGCTGGGCACAGCCCAAAGGCATCGATAATATCAGGCATCCTATCAATACCGATCCAATTTTTCGGTGAATAAGCATTTTTCTGATCCTTGAATATTTAAAGTTGTGAGACATTTTAAAAACCGAGATCGTCGATAGCGTCTTTTACAATTTTGCTGTTGACGACCTGGGCCTTTTGGCTCAAACCGATCAGCAAACTACGGTCGCAAACATTGTTCATCCGAAGCGGAATACCGCCTGAATAATCAAAAAGGGTTTCAATGGCTTCACGGGTGAAAATGCCCCGGCTTGCCCCTGCGCACCGCAGTCGGAAGACAACGTAGCGCATTGAATTATCCAGATCCAATGGCTCTAAATTAAACTTTATGCTGATCCTTTCCTTTAATGGCTGCAGCTCAGAAATATTTTTCAACAATGGGGGCTGCCCCAGCAGAACCAGGGTAATTAAAAAATCATCTTCCGATTGAATATTCAGCAGCATCCTTAACTCATCCAGCGTACCCTGGTTGGTAATGACGTGGGCTTCGTCGATGGCCAGGATGTTAAAGACGCCTTGCTCTGCGTTTTGAAAAAGCATTTTCTGAAGCCGATCAAGCAACACCGTCTTGGAGCCGTTCTCTGAGCTGTTGTCTCCCAATTTTAGCAAAATGGCCTTGATGAGATCGGTGGGCTGCAGGGCCGGATTCGATATCATTTGAAATTGGAATTGATCGCGTTTGAGATAGTTGCTCAACGCCTTGGTAACCGTGGTTTTGCCGCAGCCCACTTCTCCAGTCAGCATTGCAACCCCTTTGCGATGCTCGATGGCATACAGCAGTCGACGCAGGGCTTCCTCATGCTGGGGAGATCGGTAAAAAATCTCCCGTGAGGGCACATTGTCAAAGGGCATTTTTTGTAGATTCCAATGCTCTAAATACATAATCCACCGTTACGTTGTAATTTTCTTTTTATTCCTACAAATTTACTATCGGCAAATAGATCTTAAAACTTAAAAAAATTTCCCTATAATTATAAGCGATTATAGCGGTTGTCATAAATATGTTCCGTTTGTCATAATTTTTAACAAGCGCCATGGTGGTTTGTAACGGCTTGAATTTATTTTAAACCTGACAACCGCTATCTTAGACGTTATTCATAACCCAAAAAAGACTCAAAAAACTGCCTGTATCGGAACGTTATGATGACAAACGCTCTACGATCTGTGGGTGCTATTAATCTGATTTGAAGCTATATGTTCAGGTCCCGACCAGCTGCCGAATTTCATTTTCGTTTACCGAATCAACAATATGCAAAAGCGGGTCGTCGGGCAGCGACACAATTTTTTCGGTCAATACTTTTCGTCTCTGGGAATCATAAAGTATCTGTATTTTGGGTCGCAGGGGTTGATCCACATAGGTCTCGATGACTTTACCGATCGCATCCGAATTCAGACGCACATAGCTATGAATCGGAAAAGCCGTAAAAATGCTTAAAAGGGCTTTCAAATAGGTCCGCTTAAATTGATTTTTACTGGTGTTGATGAGCTTTTTTACAGCTGCAAACGGTGTCGCCTTACCCCTTTGGGGCCTGGAATGAATCAGGGATTCATACACATCCAAAAGCCCGATTATCTGCGCATATTCATGGATCTCATCCGCTTTCAGACCGCGCGGATATCCGGTACCGTCTATTCTTTCATGAACCTGTACCGCACACTCTGCCAAATAAGCATATTGATTGCCGAGCGTTCGTAAGATTTTATAGCTGAAATTTGGACACCGCTGGAAAAGCCTTTTTTCTTCCTTATTCAACTTGCCTTTTTGAAATAGAATTTTATCCGGAATAGCCGCCATCCCAACGTCATGAAGCAAGCCGGCCATTCCGATTTCAACCTGTCCACCTTTAGCGAAACCGAGGTGGGCGGCCATTTTTATGGCAAATATGGAGACATTAACCGGATGGTGAATTACATACTGCGGTAAATTATCCTGATGCAGTGCGAGAATAAAGAGCGGATCCTGGGGATGATTTATGGCGACAGCATTTTGGATGATCTGTAAACCTTTTTCCAGTTTAAAAGCTTTGCGGTGGCGCACTGAATCTATGACTTCGCGCACATAGGCTGCAGCTTCTTTGTATAGAATCTTACGGCTTTTATCCGGTACGGCTTTCTTCCTGGCGTTGCCGAGAACGGGTTGATCCTTGGCGAGGCCGACAAAACTTAACTTGGCCTTATGCGTGGTACTCTGCCGATTGGTTGCTGATGCCGGATTTTTTAATTTTCTAAATTGCGCCACGTGTCTCATCCTCAATAGATTGCTGTTTGGATGTCAGCGTTCCGTTTGCTTTGCGCCCGCGACGCTCCAAAACCGTAATCAATACCACCAGGATGCAGGCCTGGATGATGAGCAAAACAGCATCCGCCGGTCTGGCATTGCGCAGCACCACAGCGCTGGTTCCCAGACAAAGTCCTAGCAGATAGATAAACAGTACGCTTTGTTTTCTGCCACCCAGAACATTCGCTAATCGATGATGGAGGTGATCCTTGCCGACGTATTCTATCCATTGTTTGAAATTTTTGATTTTTCCGCTAACGATCCGGTCAATTGTGATATGCACCATATCAAATATTAAAATCCAGAAAATGAGAACCGGTGAGACCAGAGCGACAACGGGGTTATTTTGCGCCCAATCTCCATATACCGCCAGGCATGCCAGAATAAAGCCGATCACCACACTGCCGGCATCTCCCAAAAAAATGGCTGCATTTTTTTTAAAGCGGAAGTTAAACGGTAAAAAACCCAGACAGCCGCCCAGCATGGCAACGGCAATCCATCCTAAAAAGGGCTGGCCCGTTTGGAAGGCCACTACACCTAAAAAGAATGAAATCAATGCCCCCAGACCGGCCGCCAATCCATCCATGCCGTCAAAAAAGTTCATGGCATTGGTAATGCCGATGATCCAGAAAACCGTTAACAAACAATTCCCAATGGTTGCATAAATACCGATGTCTGTCGGCAAGACACGCAGTACAATTCCGCAACTCATAACCAAAAGGGTACAAATCATTTGGACCGCAAGTTTGAGTCCGGCTGAAACTTCTTTGAAATCATCGATGATTCCGATTGCAAACAAAATCAAAGCGGCTATCAGGATCACCATGACCTGTTTCGAAAAAATCCCATTCGTTAGAAGGGCGACACTGAAACCAATGAAGACAGCTGCACCGCCCAGCAGCGGAGTGGCTTCCGTGTGAAGTTTCCGGGCATCCGGCATATCCAGAATGTTCAGTTCCTTTGCAATCCAAGCGAAAACCGGGTTGGTGCTCAAAGAAAGCGCAAATGAAAGGCATAGGATGTGGGCCCATCTCAATCCAGCCTCTGAAAAAAATCCTCTTACATTTGGCATAAAGAGCAAGTAGACCAAAACAATTGCACCCGCATACAGAAAAAAGTTGATGTTCAAGGCCCGTGAGAGGATCTCAATCATCCCCTCCTTCTTATCAACGTCATCCTGATCAACGAAGAGCTGAACGTGGGTGAGCCCCGGTTCTGTTTTTTTGGGCAAAATTGCAGAATTGGCAAAATTGTTTGAAGCTCCACCTTTTACAAATTCAACCATAAGTAATAAAAAAAATTTGAAATATTTTTAAGCACCCATTGCCGGTCTTGGATAAGGAATGATCATTTTTTCCGTTAAAACTGATCATTGAATGTCGCAAGCTCCTGGATAGAATGGAAAATTTAGCTAACCGAAACTATGCGATGAAATTGGATGCGATGCGTTTATTGCAGATTGCACATATCGTGCCATTTGGCAGGGGTTGAGGAGTTCGCTTAATCATCTGAAATTATTATTTAAAATTAAAACCGCCATTTCTTTATCGATGGTATCGCAGTCAAAAAAACGGCAAATAATTCCGTCCCCGTCAGCAGGCTGTCTGTCGATTTCGCTTTTCAAAAATCCTGATAAAACGGGAAATTACATGATCGATTGCTGCTTTATGAAGCGACGGATAAATCGGGAGAGACAAAGTGGTTTGCCAGGCGTTGTCCGTTAGCGAATAACCTTCGGTCTTTAAGTGGCGATGGATCGGTAAAAACACCGGTCGGGCAGCCCCGATGCCATCCTGTACCAGATGCTGAATCAACGACTCGCAATCGGTATCCAAGCCGATGGCAAACCGGTAAAAGCTATGCTCATCGTGATGCGCTGGAAGTTTAAGCGCTAAGGATCTAAGTGAATCGAAATAGTGTTGGGCAATATTTCGTCTGCGCTCGATGAAATCATCAAGGCGCGCCAGCTGCACTTCACCGAGCGCCGCCTGAATTTCAGTCATCTTAAAGTTGTACCGCATTCGATTAGCCGATTTGTTGTCATAAGATTTTAAATCTCGGATGCGGTCTATGATGTTCGGCGATTTAGCAATCACCATGCCCCCTTCGCCGGTGGTCATCATTTTAGTGGCATAAAAGGAATAAATGGCGGCCTCACCGAACGTGCCCAGCGGCTTATGACCATAGGCTCCTCCCACGGCCTGGGCGCAATCTTCGATGAGCGGTACCTTCAATTTTAGAAGTTTATTCAGATCAGCTGCTAATCCAAACAGATGCGGGACGATGATGGCTTTTGTTCGTTTGGTGACTCGCTTTTGCACATCAGCAGGATCGATATTATAGGTCAGCGGATCGATCTCGGCCAGCACAGGCTTGGCCCCGACGTATTCAACCGCGTAAAGCAAGGCCGTGCAGACATAGCTGGGAATAACGACTTCGTCATCAGGACCCACGTCCATTGCTAAAAGCGTCAGATGCAAAGCTGAGGTTCCGGAACTAACCGCCACGGCATCTTGAACGCCCATCTTGTCGGCAAAGGCTTTTTCAAACCTGGCAACGACTTCCCCTTCGGCAATATGGCCGGATTGGACCACCGCTGCAACCGCCTGGGCCTCATCATCACCAAGGGTCGGCCGTGAGTGAGGAACAAACATTTCGTTAGCTTGGAGAGTGTTGGAAATAATCATCTAAAATTATCAAATTTAGATTAACAGATTTTTAATTTATCAAAATTCGAAATCCGAATATCGAAATTCGAAAAAATTTCAAAATACAAATTTTTAAATTCTCAAAACTTTAT
>JASFGH010000324.1:0-5207 GCA_050123865.1 Desulfobacterales bacterium
TTCAACGATCTTGACCCCGCGGCGGCGCTTGATTTCGCTACGCTTTCTTTTAGCCGATAAGCGACGTTCTTTGCCGGCGCGGGATGGCCTTGTTTTACGTCGGGGTTTGGGTTTAACAGTTGCCCGGCGGATCAACGCAACCAGTCTTGCAATCGCGTCCTTGCGATTTTTGTCCTGGCTCCTGTATCGGTTGGCCTTAATGATCAGGATCCCCTCTCCGGTCATTTTCCTGCCGGCAATGTGCCGTAGACGATCCCGAATGTCTTCAGACAGAGCTTCTGATTGCACAACGTTGAAACGCAACATCACAGCAGTGGAGACTTTGTTCACATTTTGACCGCCGGGTCCGGAGGACCGGACAAATTCCAGCTGAATGTCGGATTCATCGATAAACAATGTGTTGGTTATACGTATCATCAATGCCCCAAAAGGGGTACACCATATTGAAACCGAACACCAGTTAAAAATGACAATACCCGATATCTTTCAAAGTCAGGGCACGCACAATTAAAGTTCCACGTGAAAACACATTGGGTAGTGTATCTTATTAGATATCAGCACTATAAATTGGTTGTTGCATATATTTGTTTAACTTAATTTTATATGCGATGGCATGCATACATGCCAATGGACATAGATGGAATCATGCCTATATTGATTCAATTGAACTTAGAAAGGAGTCAAATATGGAGCTTCAGGGTAAAAAAGTGGTCATTCCAGTGGAATCATTGTTTAATACCTTTGAGTTCTGGTATCCGTATTACCGCTTGAAAGAAGCAGGTGCCGAAGTCATCGTTGTGGGATCGGGTAGCAGCGAAACCTATACGGGAAAACCGGGTACCGAAGTTAAGGTGGATGCCAGCATCGATCAGGTATCTGCAGCCGATTTTGATGCCATTGTCATCCCCGGCGGCTATGCCCCGGACATTATGAGACGGTATCCCCAGATGGTGCAGCTAGTCAAAGACTTGTTTACGAGCGGCAAGGTAGTAGCCGCTATCTGTCATGCGGGTTGGATGCTGGCGTCGGCCAAAATATTAACGGGCAAAACCGTGACATCTTTTTTTGCGATCAAAGATGATCTGGTGCACGCCGGTGCGGAATGGGTCGATCAGGAAGTGGTCGTCGACGGTAATTTAATCACCAGTCGAACGCCGGATGATCTGCCGGCCTTTATGCGGGCTGTTATCGGCGTCATACAGGATTCCCATTGAGCCGGATAAAGGCACCTCGCATGGATGGTCAGATGTGGTTTTAGTGGACGTTTGCATTTGCCTGTGTTAATAGGAGAAGCAAAATTGGTTTTATTGCATAAAGGTAACGGTTTAACAGATGCTGCCTTTGACAGGTTTACTTCTGCACGTAAAGGAGAAGGAGATGAAAATACTGGTCGGATATGATGGAACCAACTCGGCAAAAGAAGCCTTAAGTCTGGCAAAATCCCGTGCAAAGGCATTCAGTGCGTCCGTTCAGGTAGTTACGTCCATGCAAAAAGGCACAGAGTCGGAAAGAAAAGAAATCGAACAGGCCGAGCGGGGCCTGGAATATGCCAAATCCCTGTTTGAAGAAGACGATATTCCCTGCAACACGCACCTGCTGATTCGCGGCCTGTCAGCCGGTGAAGATTTGGTTGAATTCGCCAATGAGAACCAGATTGGCGAAATTATCGTGGGCGTTAAACGCAGATCAAAGGTCGGTAAATTGCTGATGGGCTCTACCGCCCAGTATGTCGTTTTGCAAGCTGATTGCCCGGTGGTCACGGTTAAATAAAATTTAATTTAAAGGGCTTAATTGCTGAGCGCACCGACCCAAAGGCGTCATCCGATGACAACCCCGTGATGGTGTCCATATCACGGGATTTTTTATGCCGTCTTTTTGCCGAGGGTGTTTTCGAGCTTAGCCACCCCCAGAGAGCACGTCAGCGTTAGTATTAAGTACATGATGGTGATGATAATCCAGATTTCAAACGTAAAATAAGTTGTCGCCATGAGTTCCATACCCTGAAAGGTCAATTCCTGAATCGAAATTACCGAGACGATGGCCGAATCTTTAATGGTTGAAATAAATTGTCCGGCTAGAGGTGGCAGAATACGCTGGATGGCCTGTGGCAGGATAATCAGCCGCATGCGGTGCCATCTGGATAATCCCAGCGCGTCGGCAGCCTCCCACTGGCCTTTTTCAATGGACTGGATACCGGCGCGGACGATCTCGGCCATGTAGGCGCCTTCAAATATCGAAAGCGTAATCAAGGCTGAAAGAAATGCGCTAAACAGTGGTGGGGCGGCAAACAAATACGTCATCAAAGCCTGGGTCGATTCGCTACGGGAGCGAATAAAAGCTTCCACTCCCAGGGCCGGCAGGATCTGGTCACTGACGAAAAAATAAAATATAAAAATCAACACCAACGGTGGCAGGTTACGCGTCAATTCAACATAACTGCCTGCCAGCAGGCGTTTGAAAAGACTTTGACTGACGCGCAGCATTCCCATCGCGACCCCGATGAGGGTGGCCAGTAAAGTGGCCCAGATGCTTAATCGGATCGTGGTTAAAAACCCTTGTAGTAGTATGTTTGAAACCCATTGACGGGTATCTGGATCGAAACGAATGAAATACTGGGGCAGGGCACCCCAGTTCCAGGTGTAATTCAGGCCGATCGATACCCTGTAAGCGATAAACACGGCGGCCGCACCTATCAGGCCGCCTAAAATGATATCAATAGTGGTTATTTTGGGTCGGTCGGTTACCACGGTTTGCCTATTGTATTTTACCTTGCCAATCCTTGGTCTCAAACCAGTAGTGTTTTCGTTCGGCAAGCCATCCTTTGGCTGCGGTTACGCGAATCCAGTTGTTAAAATAATTGAGGGTGTCAAAATCTCCTTTTCTGACGGCAAAACCGATGGGTTCCTTGGTGAAGGTGCCCGTGATCGGTAAAAATAATTGGTCGGGATACTTGATGGCCTGAAAAGCGGGCAGGGGAGCGGAAGCAACGGCTGCATGCGCCCTACCGTTTAGCACTTCCTGGATCACCTGAGCCTCATCATCAAATAATTTTTTTTGTGCAGCCGGCATGTATTTATTGGCAGCGTCAGCAGCCGTTGAACCGAGGCGGGCGGCAATGGTCACATCGGGCCGGTTAAAATCCGCCAGGCGACTGAAGCCGGCCGCGATTTTTTTATTGGCAACAATAGACTGACCGGCATAATCATAGGGCAGGGTGAAGTTGACCTTTAAATTTCGATCCGGCCGCACGCTCATTCCGCCGATAATCACGTCAAATTTACCGGTGAGCAGTGCTGGAATAATTCCTGCCCATTTGGTTGGGACAAATTCGATTTTTACCCCCATATCAGCAGCCAGCTGATGGGCGACATCGATTTCAAAGCCAATGAGTTTACCGGTCTTGTCTTTCATGGCCCAGGGAACAAAGGTGGACATGCCCACCCGCAGCGTTCCGCGTTTCATGACCTGTTCGATTGTACTTTCCTCTACCAGCTGTTGCTGGAGCTCGCCGGCGAAAGCTGGGCCGGCCAGGCCCGTAACTATCGGCAGGATCATAGCGATTGCCAACAACCGATGAATGGTATGCATGGGCTACCTCCTTTTTCAAAATTCAAAGTGATTGAATGAATGGACGAGTAGCTATATTAACCACGAAATCACGAAAAGACAAAAATGCAAAAACGAAAAAAGAAAATTTCGTGTTTTCGTGATTTAAGTCGATTTGCCGACAAATATAAGATATTGGAATTCTCCCGAAAATATGGGTTCGTTAAGTACCAACCTTTAAACGCCTTTCCATATAAGAAACGGTTGCCGATAGAAGCAACGTAATGGATAAGTAGATCGCGGCAATGGTAAACCAGATTTCAAAGACCAGAAAAGTTTCAGCAATAATCGTCTGTCCGCGCATGGTTAAATCATAAATGGCAATGGTGCTCACCAGGGCGGAATCTTTGATCAGAGAAATGGCCTGGCTGGTCAAAGGCGGCAAAATTCGCCGCAGCGCCTGGGGTAAAACAACAAAACGATATGCCTGGTAGGTATTGAGGCCGATACTAAATGCGGCTTCCCACTGACCGCGTTGAATAGAAACAATCCCGGCCCGAAATATTTCGGATGCATAGGCGCCTTCAAAAAGGCTTAACGCCAGCACGGCTGATGTAAATCCGCTGATATCCAATACCGGCCCCAGGACAAAGTATATAAAAAATAGTTGAACCAGCAGGGGGGTATTGCGAATAATTTCGAGATATCCGCGGGCAATACTTCGCGCCAGAAATGAACGCGAGAGCCGCATCAGGGCGCTCGTTAATCCAAAAACAAATGCCAGCAACAAACTGATAGCCGTAATGTGGAGCGTTATTTGCAGCCCCTGAATCAATGGCCCGGCTGCAGCCTGACCGTCAATCGTCGTCACAATGTATTGTGGCACCCGGTACCATTGCCAGTGATATCCCAGTTGCCGGGTACCATTTAAAATTAACCAGCCAAATGCCGCAACAACGATTAAGAATTTGACCACATCTGCCAGGACCTGTCGTTTTAAGCAGGGCATCGCAGCTAATACGGGTGTTTTTTTCTCAGGCGTCATGACCAGACTCGCAAATTAAGTACCCTTGAGGGTGCCGGGTGATCATCAGCTGGTTGTAGGATTATATCGGCAACCGATGAGGTATTGCCGCGTTTGTGTATTACTGCTTAATTGGCAAAAAGACCCGGGTGACCGATTAGGCAGATAAGCACAATTCAGTTTGTCAGGCTTTGCAAAGGAGCCGGGATGAGACCGCCGCGCCGAACAAATGGATTCGGATTGCTGCCATTGATAACTGGAATGATCGTAGACTGGCCCAGCAGACCTCCAAAATGAGCACTGTCTCCGGCTTTTTTCCCGGGAACCGGTATAAGGCGTGTCGCTGTGGTTTTGTTGTTGATGACACCGATTGCCATTTCATCAGCCATAATTGCGGCAATTGTTTCTGCAGTGGTATCACCCGGCAGGGCAATCATATCCAGCCCGACCGAGCACACGGCGGTAATGGCCTCCAGTTTTTCCAGACCGATATACCCGCTGCGGGCTGCTTCTGATATATTGAGATCTTCACTCACCGGGATGAAGGCACCGCTCAATCCGCCCACCCGGGAACTGGCGAATGCACCGCCTTTTTTAACGGCATCGTTGATAAGCGCCAAAGCCGCCGTGGTTCCGG
>JASFGH010000325.1:0-5207 GCA_050123865.1 Desulfobacterales bacterium
AGAAAGTCTAATATCAGTTTGTTGACGGTTTCCGGTTTCTGAAACACAATTCCATAGGGCCTTCCAATTCATAATGGGTTATGCCGTCCGATAGTCTGATATAGGTGCCGCCCAGCTGAGCGCGAAATGCTTTATTCAGCACCTGGGTTTCGGGATTAACTATCAGATAAATTGCGGCCGCCAGAACGACCAAAATAATTAAACCGCCCGCCAGCCATTTCCATTTCATGCGGCTTTTCCTCATCCAGATGCTATCAATTATTTTTTAACAATTTATCTAAATCGGCAAACGGTTTATGTATGCCTGCCGGTTCTTCTTCGCCGCCGGGGGTCTCGGCGGCAACCCCTTCGATATCCAAATAGCGCGAATGCTCGTTGTCATGACAGTAAATGCACAACAGCTCCCAGTTGCTCCCGTCGGGTGGATTATTATCATGGTTGTGGTCTTTGTGATGGACCGTCAGTTCACGCAATCGCTTGCCCTCAAATTCACGGCCGCAGCGGGCACAGACCCGGGGGAAAATTTTGAGCGCCTGTTCGCGATAGCCCTGCAGGCGCTGCTGGCGACTGGAGCGGGCCTCAGCCACCACGCGATCCATTCCGTCACGATCCAAGCGTTTTTTCTTTGCTGCCATAGGCTCACCTGGTTCATTATAACCTTGGCTTACGAAAAAGTTCAACCTATTGTAACCCGGCTCAAAACTTTTTTTGCTGGGAGGCTCGGATGCCAGGAGGCGTGAAAGCATTGATCATTTGGGTTCGCTTGGCTTTCTATCCGGTGGAACGGCTGGCTTTCCAGCCTTCCAGCTAACGCCAAGATACCGCCTCCTCCGGCTAACCGGCCAACAGGTAACGGGCTCACCCCTTAATAGCCGACCATATTGAGTCTAAACCCATAAAATAGCGCAATTAAACCGCCTGCGATCGAAAGGCACCCCAGAATGAGATAAACTTTAGCGTTGTGTTGCACAGTGTTCGACCGGTAAAAAAGATCATTTAGGGTCCGGTAAAATGTGCCCCACATACTTTCCTTATCTTTATCCAGATAAATCTTTAGTAGGATCAGACCTAAAAGGATGGCCCAGAAGCCAAACAAAAGCCTCAGATATATATTCGTAATAACCATCGCGGTTGGAAAATTATCTTTTGTCGTTCAGTGCTCCGTTTGTTCTGAATTAAAGAACGCCTATGAGTAACAAGAGGCCAACCAGCATGACCAGCGGTGCCAGCCATTTCAGTGTTGGCCCCCATTTGCGCAGCCAGGCTTCGTTTTTGGCCGGATCTTTGCTAGCGCGCACCACACCGCGGGCCAGCAGATAAGCATAGAGTCCGCCGAGCAACGGTATCAAGCCTTCCAGATTAACGCCCATATCCTTTTCCCTTCGTTCGCTGTTTAGATCAAAAAATACTCACGAGTGGCAAAAAGCGGCGAACGCAACCCCATCATTTTCCGATGATGTGCTTTTTAAATTGTTGATACAGATATCGATAGGTTAAAATCGTAAACACCAGTGCGGTGGCAATTGAGACGATGGTGATCAGCCCTCTCAATTGCGATCCAAGAATCAGTGACAGCAATCCCCCGTAAATAAAACCAAAGACCAGCCAGAACAGGCGAAAGAAAGCCAGGAACAAAAATGGCGATATGCACCAGAACAAAATTCTAAGCGTCCGTTTCTCATTGCTGAATAGATTGAATCTAACCATTTGACCTGAGTGCTTGAGAATCATGACAAAGTTTAATCAGACGTTTCAGGGCTACAGGTCTCTGCCCAATTGATAGGCTTTCGCCAGATTCTGCTGCCGAAAGGTGTCGTCTTGCGGCATCATTCCGCCAAGGATTTCCATTTTTTCCTGCGGGTGAAAAAATAAATTGCTATCGGAACCAGCAAGGAGCGGCTGCCAGCAGCGCAAAGAGCCATAGATCAATCGCGTATAGTTCAGCAGCGGATGGGTCGGTTTTTTTATTGTACGCCCACAGGTCATAAGCGTTATGTAATTTTAACAGAAAATAAAGGCTAAATCCAATACCGATGAACAATGAGAGAGTTCTGAAAATGTTCGGCAATCGGCTGAAATTGCGCTGATGCATCAATTTGAAGATTTCAGCGATAAAATACCCCAGGGCCATGAAGACGACGGAATACACCGGCAAAAACAGATACAGCAGGCCCAGCCCGATATCGGCTCCGCCTTTCCAGCCGGTCATCATATCATATGCAAAAAGCGCCATAGCCGGAACGACCGAGATGAGTGCGCCGATTCCCGCACCGACAGTACCCAGTGTATCCGGTTGACCGATATATTGGCGGGATAGAGGCAAAACGCACAGCAGGCAAAAGGGGAAGGCCGGGATCAAAACCATAAAGTAGGGCGCAAAACCGGCGATGACGAAGTTGAGCAGGACAACCAAAAAAGCAGCTGCAACAAAAATATGAATGAATTTAATGCGATGCTTTTTGTTTTTAGAATGCGGCATGGTTCAAGACCTGTTGGATGACGCCAAATCTAAATCTCAAAGCCGCTCAGCGGTAGTGCTCACTTAAGCGCCTCGGCAACCGCCTGGCGGGCATGGATGGCGGTGGTGTCAAAAAGCGGCACGCGGGTGTGCTCCTGCTGCACGAGCATGACGATTTCCGTGCAGCCCTCGATTACGCCCTGCGCGCCGGCGGCATGCAGTTGATCGATGATGCGCAGATATTCGTCGCGGGAGTGCTCGTGAATTTCGCCCAGGCAAAGCTCCTCGTAGATAATTCGGTGGACGATTTCACGGTCATCTGCTGAGGGGACCTGCACGTTCAAACCCTTTTGCTCCAGGCGGCCCTTGTAAAAGTCCTGCTCCATGGTAAACTTTGTGCCCAGCAATCCAACTGTGTTCATTTTGGCCTGTTGAATCTGAGTGGTGGTCGCATCTGCAATGTGCAGCAGCGGAATGCTGATGACCGCTTCTACCTGAGTTGCCACATTGTGCATGGTATTGGTGCAGATCAACAAAAAGTCGGCGCCGGCTGCTTCTACCTGCTGTGCTTTGTGTGCCAGAATGGCGCCGGCCGCCGCCCAGTCGCCTTTGTGCTGCAGCACCTCTATTTCCTGAAAGTCAACGCTGACCATTGCAATCGGGGCCGAATGCAGGCCACCGAGCAGGCGTTTGGTTTCTTCGTTAATCCAGCGATAATAGAGCTCGGTGCTCTCCCAGCTCATGCCGCCGAGCAAGCCAATGGTTTTCATGACTGCTGTATCCTATCGATGTTTCTCTTAACTCTGGAAGGGTTTCAATGATTGCGCATCTTTGTTCCGCTAATTGGTGATGCTCCGGACTCATACCCGCACTACCCGCTTGTGTTGTATTCGATCTTGTTTTTCAATTCCCTGAGGGATGTGATGGTCGGAATATCTATTGGCTGTTTATGGCCGTTTCGATTTAGCCATATGCCCTTCATGCCTGCCGAAATGCTGCCCTGAACATCGACACTGAAATTGTCGCCAATGTGCCAGCATCCGGATGGGGGCATTCCGGCTTTTTCGCAGGCCAGCTCAAATATTTCCGGAGCAGGCTTGGTGATGCCGACCTCACCGGAAATGACAATGGTGGTAAATCGGTCGATGATTCCCAGTGAATGCAGCTTTTGTTTCTGCTGAATAGCATCACCATTGGAGATAATGTATAGATGAAACCCGCTCAACGCATTCAAGTGGTATGTATTCAAAAGGTTTTATAAATGGATACACAGCTCAAGTGGCCGGTCTTTTTGTAGTTGCACTACATTTTGACGGATTTGTGTCCAATAGGGATGGTCATTTGAAAAAACCACTCGTTCAATTTTTTTTTTTAAATCAAGAAAATGCTGATCCAATATACCGACAAAATTTTGCCAGTTTTGATCCGAGCGTGATTGTATGCTGAGGCTGTATATCCATATCGTATCTGTGTGGGGAGCAAGCATATCAATCAACGGTGTCACATTGGTAATATAAGGAATCACCGGGCAGATCAGGGCATTCGTCTCGATGCCGGCCGCTCTTAATTTCCGTAACGCTTCGATTCTGGTCTCGGTATCTATTGTATGGCCTTCAAACTGCTGGCGAATACGGTTATCGTTGAATGCAACCGAGACACTGACAGCGGCATCCTCCATTTCCACCAATAGATCCACATCGCGGACAACTAGATCAGACTTTGTTAGGATTCTTGCCGAAAAACCTTTCTGTAAAAATATTTCCAGGACTCTACGGGTCTGACGATATTCAGCCTCACAAGGTTGGTACGGATCGGTATAATAACTCAGATATATTTTTTGAGGCGGTATTGTTTCAAGCTCTTCACTGAGTTGGCCGGTAATATCACTGTGGATACGAATTTCCTCTGACCAGTCCGTTTCAGCCTGGTTAAGGGCATAACAGTAGTAGCAGTGATGTCCGCAACCGATATACGGATCAACCTGATAGTTAAAGTTTTGCAAACTGCAAGGAGCTAAAATTGATCGATGGGCACATGCAGAGACCTTCACTAATCACCTCTACGCTCCAGGGCGGCTATAGATAAAATTATGATTTTCTAATCAATCTTAGGTACCTTATTTAAGGCTCCACCGGGAATCAATAGCGCATATGGTGCCTGGGCCGCACCAAATAATTGTTGAGCAAATTTTTTAGCCTGTTCTTCAATTTCTTCACCAAGCTCATCAGGGGTCGTACTATTGCAAATGAACAGCTCGCCGGCGGAAAAGGTCTTATTGTAAACGAGCATTCTCTGAAATGCGGTCAGGATCTGGTCGGCATTTTCTTCAAACGGGTCTGCCGCAGTGACAATCAGTGCCTGGCGTTGACCTTCAACAAAGGATGTATGCTCAGGAGAGCCGCATTCCCCTCTGTAGAGACAAAAACAGCGGTCAATCATGGCTTTCATCTGGGCACTAAAGCCCCAATAATAAAGCGGTGAGGCATAAATGACGATATCACTGGCCACCATCTGATTGATGATAAATGGGCCATCGTCTTTTTGAACGCAGCCCGGCTCCCCAGGGTTGTCCTTGCACTTATAACAGCTGATACAACCATTTACCTTTTTTGAAGCCAGATAAACACGTTCGACCGAATGTCCGAGGGATTCTAATTCTTCCTCCAGCCAGCCGGTCACACCCCCGATCATCTTTTTGACAGTTCGTCCCAGTTTGGCCAGCCGAATGGCGGCCTTTTCAGTGGCATTG
>JASFGH010000326.1:0-5204 GCA_050123865.1 Desulfobacterales bacterium
CTATTAATGAAGCGCTTTCAAAAGCAGCAAGGTGGATTTATGACGCTAGGCAAAAACAAAGCTAAAATATATATGGATGAAGATGTTCAGGTAAGCTTTGAGGATGCCGCAGGAGTCGATGAGGCCAAACAGGAGTTGGTAGAAATTATCGATTTTCTCAAAGAGCCCGAACGGTTTACGCGAATTGGCGGACAAATCCCACGGGGTATCCTCTTAGTGGGTCCTCCCGGCACCGGAAAAACACTCTTGGCCAAAGCAGTGGCAGGGGAGGGTAAAGTGCCTTTTTTTAGCCTCAGCGGCTCGGAGTTTGTCGAAATGTTTGTCGGATTAGGCGCAGCCCGGGTCAGAGACCTGTTTAAGCAGGCAAAAGACAATGCACCCTGCATCATCTTCATCGATGAACTCGATGCGCTTGGAAAGGCGCGGGGATTCAATACGGTTGGAGGACATGATGAGCGCGAACAAACACTAAACCAGCTGCTGGTAGAGTTGGACGGTTTTGATCCAAACATCGGTGTAATCTTAATGGCTGCCACGAATCGCCCGGAAATTCTTGATCCGGCCTTGCTGAGACCGGGTCGCTTTGACCGCCAAATCTTGGTTGATCGACCGGATAAAGTGGGCAGAGCTGATATTATGAGGGTTCACCTGAAAAAGGTCACAGCTGCCAAAAACTTAGATATTGACACGCTGGCAGGTATGACAGCCGGTATGGTGGGCGCTGATCTTGCCAATCTGGTCAATGAGGCCGCCCTTCTATCTGTCAGACGAAAAAAGGCTGAGGTCGGCATGTCCGAGTTTGAAGAGGCGATTGAACGTGTTGTTGCCGGTCTTGAGAAAAAGAACCGCCTTATAAATCCAAAGGAAAAAAAGATTGTCGCCTATCATGAGCTCGGTCATGCTGTTGTGGCGATGACATTGCCCGAAACCGATCCAGTTCAAAAGATATCCATAATCCCACGAGGGATTGCTGCCCTCGGGTATACCATGCAGGTACCCACGGAAGATCGCTTTTTAATGGGCCGTACGGAATTGCTGAACCGAATAGCAACTTTGCTCGGCGGTCGGGCTGCAGAGGAAATATTTTTTGATGATATTTCCACAGGAGCGCAAAATGATCTTTCGAGAGCAACCGATATTGCACGCAGCATGGTCAAAGAATATGGTATGAGCCGAAAGCTTGGGCAGGTTTATTTTGCCCATGACAACAAAAATCGTTTTATGATTCAAGATCAAAGCGGTGGTGGAGAATATAGCGAGTACACGGCCAATTTGATTGACAGAGAGATTCGTCAAATCATTGATGAGCAATATGAAAGAGTCCTAAGCATATTAAAATCCCAGCGGGATATTTTGGATGAGGCTGCGGCGAGACTGCTGAAAAGTGAAGTCATCGAGGGTGAGGAGCTCAAAGAACTGGCGGATGCCGTGTCAAAAAGCGGAATGCCAAAAGACGATTCAGGTAAATCACAAAACAGTCATGCCCTTGCAGCTTAGTGGCTCTCGAAGAGATTCAATTTGATATAAATATCAGAATTTTGAATACTTTATTCTCTTTTTAAAATCTGACTTGATTGACTTAATAATGTTGATTATTTGTTGTTTTTAATTGATTCATCTTAGCGATATTTGATCGACAAATAAATCAGTGGGCTTCACTTTTGTGCAGCCACTTAAGGGAGGATTCTAAATTAAATGACTAAAGAAAATCTCAAATACTTTGAGCGTAAGCTGACGACACAACTCCAAATTTTATTGGCTGGCTCTGATTGTAATCTCGAAGAATTTAAGGCAATTGATGAACATTTGCCGGATCCGGTAGACCAAGCTGCCTATGCCACCGAGCGCAATTTTTCCCATCATCTGTGCAGCAGGAACAATAGGGTTAAAAGAGAAATTGAGCACGCACTGCAGAAAATTGAGATTGGTGACTACGGGATTTGTGACCGATGCGACGAAGATATTCCCATGAAGCGCTTAAAAGCTAGGCCTGCGGCGCGGTTTTGTATTAGCTGTAAAGCGCAGCTCGAAAATGAACAGATGCTCACGGGTACTTGAGCTCCGAATATTCAGGGCAAGAACAATGATGAAATCAATAACAACACAAATGCCAAATTGGATAACAAAGATTAAACTAATCCCTCTATTGATGTTGCTAGTTGCGATAACAGGCTGTGCGACCGGCCCCCCGATTGAAACGGTTGAATCGGTGAATATAGAGCGTTTTATGGGGGACTGGTACGTCATCGCCAGCATTCCAACCTTCATTGAGAAGCAGGCGTATAATGCCCTTGAATCCTATCGTCTCGCTGAAGATGGTACCATTGAAACGACGTTTTCTTTCAACAAGGGGGGTTATGATGGTCCGCTCAAGACCTATAAACCCAGAGGGTTTATAGAGGATAAGGAATCCAATGCCGTATGGGGCATGCAGTTTTTTTGGCCGTTTAAAGCCGAGTACCGCATCATCTATTTAACCGAGGATTATTCTCAAACGGTCATTGGCCGCACCAAAAGGGATTATGTCTGGATTATGGCGCGCAAACCCCTTATGCCCGAAGATGACTATAATCGCATCTTAGATTTTCTCAAAGCGCAGGGTTACGACCTCAGCAAGCTGCGCAAAGTCCCGCATAAACAAAATTAAAATGCATTGACCTTCGGTAAAATATGGAGGCACCCTGTGCCGCTAAAATACACCTTAATTACAGCAAATTGAAGCTTCTAAAGGAACAATCTAATGGCCCGTAAACAATCGATATCGGTTATGGCACTGGTTATATCGATCTTGATATTTTTCAGCCTACCGCAGACCGAAGCCGCAGAGGTTGAGGGGATTCAATTTGACGGTCGTTATACCGTCGAGGACACTTTTCTTGAACTCAGAGGCAGCGGACTCTTACGGGTAATGGTATTTGCCAAAGTGTATGTCGCTGCTTTATATCTGCCGCCAGACCAACCTTCCAAGTTAGCGCTTGCAGACGTGCCCAAGCGCTTGGAAGTCGAATATCTTCGATCCATTGCCGGTGAGGATTTTGGTAGGGCGACCAACAAGAAAATTTCTGAAAACGTGGATCCCCCAGACCTATGAACGTTTGCAATCCCGCCTGACATACCACAACTCGTTGTACCAGGATGTTCAGCCGGGTGACCGTTATGCCCTGACATATATACCCGGCAAAGGCACAGAACTAACTTTGAACGGCATACCCAAGGGCACGGTTGAGGGAGCTGATCTTGCAGCGGCTCTGTTTTCCATCTGGTTGGGCCCAAAGCCCATGAGCGAATCCCTGAAAAAAGAACTCCTGGATCTATAGTGAAGACACGACTCCCCGAGCACGTTGCATTGCATAAAAAAATAGCGTATTCAGCTCCGGCCTTTGCCCTGGCGGTCGTGGGCATACCGGTTTATGTATATATCCCCAAATTTTACACCGATGTTGTCGGTATCCATATCGCGGCCTTGGGCACCATTTTATTCACTGTGCGCCTATTCGATGCGGTTACCGATCCGGCCATCGGTTACCTGTCGGATCGAACCCAGACCCGATTTGGCAGACGCCGGCCTTATATTGCCTTCGGAGCGTTCTGGGTGGTGTTGAGCATGTTTTTGCTGTTTAACCCCCCGCAGGCAAGCGCTTATTTTGAAACCTGGTGGTTTGGCATCTGTATTTATGCTTTGTTTTTATTCTGGACGGCAGTGACCGTTCCTTATGAATCGTTAGGACCGGAAATCACTTTTGACTATCACGAACGCACGTCACTGTTTGGAATGCGCGATGGATTTCTGATCGCCGGCACTCTGTTGGCCGCCAGCTCACCGGCGCTGGTGGAATGGCTTTTTAGGCTACCACCAGACGCTGAAGGTGAACGTGCCAAATTTTTCTGGATTGCGGTTTTGTACACACCGTTGTTGCTCGGTTCATGCTGGTGGTGTATTACGGCCATAAAAGAGAAACCAACCGCAGCCGTTGTAAAGCCAAGCGGCATCTGGTCGGGATTGCGCGCCGTATCTCGCAATCGGCCGTTTATCATTTTGATTGTATCGTACACCATTGCGGCTATTGGCAGCAATTTGCCGGCAACGTTGATTCTGTATTATGTCGAGTATGTACTGCTGTCACAATTGGCCGATGCCTTCCTGCTGCTGTATTTTGTGACCGGAATCCTCTTTTTACCCGGTTGGATCATGCTGTCGCGTCGTATCGGTAAAAAGGCGGCCTGGCTGACATCCATGGCCATCAATACCGGCGCGTTTATCGGTGTTTTCTTTCTGGGCCCCGGTGATGCGTATATCTACGGGATGCTCGTTTTTGCATCCGGTATCGGTTTTGGTGCCACCCTGGCGTTACCTTCTGCCATCCAGGCGGATGTGATCGATTATGATGAGCTGCTTTGCGGCCAAAGACGGGAGGGGCAATACATCGGTCTGTGGTCGATTGCCAAAAAATTTGCCGCCGCCGTCGGTGTGGGCGCGGGATTATCGATTCTCGGATGGGCGGGCTATACACCCAATGTTGCCCAGACCGAAGAGGTGCAGCTGACGCTGCGCACCTTGTATGCTCTGGTGCCTTCGGTCTGCAATATTGTTGCCTTTATCATCGTGCTGGCCTATCCCATCAGCAGTCAGATGCATAAACAAATTCGCGATGCGATTGCTGAGCGCAAGGCCGGTCGGTCGGTGCCGGACCCGTTACAACCGGATCGAATGATTGAATAACATCGACCTTTAGGAGGAAATCATTGTATGGATCATCTGATAACGGTTCTGGGCTGGAACCTGGTGGCCGTGACCGGCATGATGTTTGTCGGCTGGCTGCTGAGTCTGATCTATAAAAATGTGACCCTGGTCGACAGTCTCTGGGGACTGGGATTTGTCCTGATTGCCTGGATAAGCTTTGGCCTCTCAGAAGGGTACTTGGGGCGTAAAATCTTAATTGTGGTCGTCACTACTGCCTGGGGGCTGCGGTTGAGCGCTCATCTGGCCTGGCGCAATTGGGGCAAGGGAGAGGATCCTCGTTACGGCAGCTGGCGTCGAGCCAGTGGTGAGAGTTTTTGGATCATCAGTCTGTTTAAGGTGTTTTTGTTGCAGGCCCTATTTTTGTGGGTCATTGCGCTTGCGGTCCAATACAGCCAGATACCAGCGCAGCCGGCACATTTAACCTGGCTCGATTTTTTGGGAGTCAATATCTGGCTGATTGGAT
>JASFGH010000327.1:0-5202 GCA_050123865.1 Desulfobacterales bacterium
GTATTAAAATTGGATGCCGTCTTCTGCCATGAAATCACCACCCCCATGGCCATCACCGATCTGGTTGCACGGGGCAAGGATCGCGTATTTGATCCGGATAAAATAAAAGCCGTCATTGATCATGTCACACCGGCCAAGGATTCAAAGACAGCCACTCAGGGTAAAATTCTGCGGGATTGGGCCCGGCGACACCATATTCGTGATTTTTTTGATATCGGCCAAAACGGCATATGCCATGCCCTGTTTCCAGAGCAGGGCTTTGTTCGGCCGGGGTATACCATCATTATGGGCGATTCGCATACCTGCACCCACGGCGCCTTTGGCGCTTTTGCCGCCGGTGTGGGTACGACCGATCTTGAAGTCGGTATCCTCAAAGGCATCTGCGCCTTCCATTACCCCCAAACCATCAAAATCGAAATCACCGGCAGCCCGCCGGCCGGCGTGTTTGCCAAAGATCTTATTCTGTCTATAATCGGCCACCTGGGGGTAAACGGTGCCACCAACAAGGTTATCGAATTCAGCGGGCAGGTGGTGGCGGACATGAGCATGGATAGCCGCATGACATTGTGCAACATGGCTGTTGAGGCCGGTGCAACCTGCGGCATCTGCTATCCGGATCAAACCACCGTATCCTATTTATGGCCGTTTATTGAAAACGAATACCCTGACGAGTCGGCAGCGCTCGGGGCCTTCAAGGCATATTGGCCGGATGAAGATGCCGCCTACGAAGACATCATTGAACACGAGGTTAGCCAATTAGAGCCACTCGTGACCGATGGCTTCAAGCCGGACAATGTCAAACCGGTCAGGGAGATGGGCGGAACCGCGATCGATCAGATCTACATCGGCTCCTGCACGAACGGCCGCATCGAAGATTTAAGAATTGCGGCTCAGGTATTAAAAGGACAGAAGATCAACGGCAATGTCCGCGGAATCGTGTCGCCCGCCACGCCCAAAATTTTTCGCCAGGCGCTGGACGAGGGCATAATGGGCATCTTCATGGATGCCGGTTTTTGCGTTACGAATCCAACATGTGGTGCCTGCCTGGGGATGAGCAACGGTGTACTGGCAGAAGGCGAAGTGTGCGCCGCAACCACCAACCGCAATTTCAGCGGCCGTATGGGAAAAGGCGGCATGATCCATTTAATGAGCCCTGCGACCGCCGCAGCCTCTGCCATTGCAGGTAAGATCGTCAATTCACCCCTGTTTAACGGAGGCATTTAGCTAATCATGGACACAGGAAAAGACTTCAGTGGCAAGGCCCTGTTTCTGGATCGAGCGGATATTAACACCGACGAAATCATTGCGGCCAAGTACCTGACTGAAATTACCCGCAAGGCTCTGGGGCCACACCTTTTTGAAGATCTTAACCTGGATGCTTTCCAGGGACAGGAAGATATCGCAGGCAAAGGGGTCATCATTGCGCGCGCGAACTTCGGCTGCGGCTCGTCCCGTGAACATGCACCCTGGGCCCTGGAGGCAAATGGTATTCATCTGGTTGTTGCCGAAAGCTTCGCTCGGATCTTCAGACAAAATATGTTCAACTGCGGAATGCTGGCCGTTGAGCTGCCGGCAGCCACCATCGATCGTCTTTTCCAAAGCTACGCCCATCAGGATACGAACGTAATAACGAATCTGAAACAGCAGGTTTTCAAAATAGCAGCGGCCGATCAAACAGAAGAAATTCAATTTTCACTGCCCGAATTTGCCCGCGCGCTGGTGGAAACCGGTGGCTGGGTAGAATACGCTGACAGCCACTATTGATTCCATGCAGACCGCACCCTTAATAAGCCTTGAAAACATAACTGTTCGCCTGCACGACCGCCCTTACCTTCACAATACATCCTGGCAAATCCATTCCAATGAGAACTGGGCCGTTCTGGGCCCGAATGGATCCGGCAAGACCTCTTTTGCCCGCACACTATTGGGCCAGGTCCCCATCGTCAGCGGTCGTATCAGATATCGCTTTTCCGAGGATGATCACCAGAACTGGGCCTCCGTTGCCGGTCAGATGGGATATGTTGCACCCGAACTGCAGCGCGAGATCTTTGCGCGCGAAAACCGCAAAGATTTCTTTCGGGAGCTCAGCGGCAAAAGACAGGAGTTTACATCGGTCAAAGACCTAATTCTCAATCAGGCGGCCGGCGACGTTCGGCAGGTTCATCACGACAAAAGGCTGCGTGAAGTTGCTGAAAAAATCGGCATCCATCACCTGCTGGGAAGAGATGTCACCTCGTTGACCTCCGGTGAAATGAACCGTGCCCTAATCGCCGGGGCATTATTCAAAATTCCGAGACTTTTGATTTTGGATGAACCCTTTGCGGGGCTGGACGAGCCAACCCGCAGATCGCTGACAGATACCATTAACACGCTGGTTCAAACAAAGGTCCAGCTGATTTTGATTACCCATCGTTTCGATGAAATTGTTCCGAGCATAACACACGTTGTGCTGCTCAAGCAGGGCCAAATTTATAAGGCAGGTGAAAAAGATGCGGTATTCAGGCCGGAGACTATCGAGCAGGCTTACGAATTGGACAGGCCGGCGCTTCAGTTAGATCCGCAGGCGCTTTTCAACGCGCCGCCAGGCAGCGCAGCAATGAAATCGCAGACGGCTGACAGGATACCAAGTGCCGGCCCGCGTGTTTTAATCGAGATGAAGAAGGTCACTGTTCAATACGGTTCCAGATTAATACTGGATGGCTTCAACTGGAAGGTCGAAGATGGTGAAAACTGGTTGATCCGGGGCCCGTCAGCAGCCGGCAAGTCCACCGTATTAGCGCTCATAAACGGGGACAACCTGCAGGCCTATGCCAACGACATCTGCCTGTTTGGTCAAAAACGGGGCGCAGGTCAAAGCATATGGGATATCAGGGAAAAGATCGGCCATATCTCATCTGATCTGCAGCTGCGGCAACATCAACATACCGATGCTTTTGAAGTGGTGTGCTCGGGCTTTTTTGCGTCAAACGGTCTGTATCGGAAGTGCAGCGCCGGTCAGCTTGCCGTAGCCGATGCCTGGTCCCGGTTTTTAGGAATCAATGAAATGGCCGATCAGAAATTCGGACGCCTCTCGCACGGGCAGCGTCAGTTGGTCCTGCTCGCCCGGGCAATGGTTAAATCACCCGTCTTTCTTATACTGGATGAGCCCTTGCAGGGACTGGATATCAAAAACAAGGCAAAGCTGCGCAATGTTTTTGACTATATTGGCTATCATACACCGACCAATTTAATCTACGTGCCCGATCAGGAAACGAAAGAATTAAATTGCATCACGCATGTGCTGCAAATGGAGCGCGGCAAAGCCATCCAGACAAGATCCCTTGGAAACGAAAACGCGGTACACCGAGATACTCATTAAGTCTACAGTTACAGGCGTAATTCGTAATAGCTGCGTCGGTCATGTAATTTTTTTTCAAGACGCAATGATTCACGGTTTACCTGTAGCCAGATATTTGGGATTAGACCATGCTTTTTTTCCCAAAGGCTCTAGTTTCTTTAAAAGATATAACAATCCATATTAAAATTGTGGCTTAGGGTTCATGGCAAGGCGTGGTTCGGCGAGAAAGCGGAGCATACACGTTAGTATGTGAGCATTTTAAGCTGAATCGCAACACAGCTATGGGCCCTAAGACGCATTTATAATATGGATTTTAGCTTTATTTGACAGTATTGCGGATCATGCCGATACCCTCAACCTCGCACTCAACAACATCTCCGGCTTTCAGCAGCACCGGCGGATCCCTGAAAATCCCGACCCCCGATGGCGTACCGGTAGATATGACGTCGCCGGGCACAAGGGTTATGTCCTGGCTGATAAAGGCAATGATCGTCGGGATGTCAAATAGCATGTCAGCACTGTTGCCATCCTGCATGAGCTTGCCGTTCACACGCGCCGTCACTTTAAGGTTATCCAGATTTTCGATCTCATCAGGGGTGACCAGGGCGGGCCCCATGGGGGCAAAGGTATCAAAAGACTTGCCGCGAAACCACTGCCCATCCGAAAACTGAGCCTGGCGGCCGGAGACATCGTTCATTACCGAGAATCCGGCAACGTAATCCAGGGCTTTTGAAGCTGCGATGCGCTTGCCTGCTTTTCCGATGATAACCGCCAGTTCAGCCTCCCAATCGATTTGATCGCAACTCCGGGGCAGCAGAATCGGGTCAAACGGCCCGGTAAGGGCATTGGGCGTTTTGGCAAACAAAAGCGGTTTTTGAGGCTTTTCAAAGCCGCTTTCTTCTCTGTGGTCAAGATAATTCAAACCCAGGCAGATAATCTTCGAAGGCCTGTTTATCGGACACCCTAAGCGAACATCCAGCGTTTGACCCGGATCCTTTATCTTCTCTATCCGCTGCAGCCAGTCGTCTGAAAAGAAGCGTTCGCCGACGTCCGGTATATCGGGGATAATGGCACGCAGGTCGACGATTTTGCCGGCCTGCCACAGACCCGGTTTTTCCCGGCCGGCAGCCCCGAAGCGAATTAGCCGCATGGGTCAGCTCCCCGGCGCTTCGCTCCATCTTCCAAGCACTTCTTCCCATACCAGTTAATCTGTCTGCAGATGCCGCGAATGATACTGACTTCTTTAGCCCGCAATCTCATGCGGGTGCCGAAGTGGCGCAGGTTGTTCATAAAATAATCGGGGTTGTCCGGCTGTATGTAGCTTATTTTGACCAGCACATCTTTCAATTGGGCATACATCCCATCCAGCTCCTGGCGGTTAGCGAGTCGCGGCACAAACGGTTTGCTCTCTGAAGATCTATTTCGCCGCAGCTCATAGCATATGATCATTACGGCCTGAGCTAGATTCAATGAAGAAAATTCAACTGTCGGTATGTTGACCAGCCGATGGCACAGACGCAGATCTTCATTGGTCAACCCACGATCTTCGGGGCCAAACACAAGCCCCACCCGATTATTTTTGGTGATGGGTTCCAGTTCGGGGGCCAGACGGTATGCCGGGATCACAAATTGGCGTTGTCCGCCGAGACGCGCAGTTGTCCCGACCACATAATTCAGAGGCTCGAGCGCCGTCTGCAGGTTTTCATAAACCTGCATCTGTTCAACCACTTCGCTGGCCGCATGGGTGGCCATTTTTAAAACTCGCGCCAGATCGCAATTTTGAGGATCGACCACACGCAGTTGATCAAAGCCCATGTTGCACATCGCCCGGGCAGCAGCGCCGATGTTTTCCGGGTAGCGTGGCC
>JASFGH010000328.1:0-5192 GCA_050123865.1 Desulfobacterales bacterium
AGACGATTTTGCCCGACATCGCCGGCATTCCCGCACGGCACTGTCATCGGCCGAGGTTTTGATTCTTACCCTGGGCCTGACCGAAATCTGGCAGGACGGCCAGGACGGATCGGTGATCTGCCTGCCGGCCGGACCGTATGTTAGAGAGGGCGGAGATCTGAACCGCTACCGCTTTCGGGTCAGCCGCTACTCAGAAAATCTCGATAATCTGGAACGCATCCATGACCTGATGGCCGTCCACAACCCGGATTGCAAAATCATCATAACCGTATCACCGGTGAACCTGTGGGCAACATTCCGCCAAGACGCGGATGTCATCAGTGCCAGCTGCAATTCCAAGGCAACCCTGCGGGCTGCGGCCGATGAATTTACCGTAAGACACGACAATGTATATTATTTCCCGGCTTTTGAAATGGCCACCATTTACCAGCCCCTCAGCGGGCAGACCTATTTTTCCGACGGCCGCGAGAATTTTCACATCAACAGGCCGACGGTCAAATTCATCATGCAGCACTTTTTCCGCTTTTTTTCAACTTGACTAATATGGAGCAATAATACAGATTCAGCCGTATGAGATTTGAACCGATTATCGGGCTTGAAATTCATGCCCAGCTAAAAACAAAAACAAAGATTTTTTGCGCCTGCTCGACGGCTTTTGGCGCCGCACCCAATACTCATACCTGCCCGGTCTGTCTGGGCATGCCGGGAGTGTTGCCGGTGTTAAACAAAAAAGTCGTCGAGTATACCATGCGCATGGCGCTGGCCACCGGATGCCGCATCGAAACGGTTAGCCGGTTTGCCCGTAAGAATTACTTTTATCCCGATCTGCCCAAAGGCTACCAGATCTCTCAGTACGAGCTTCCGATTGCCCGCAACGGGAAGGTTTCTGTCGATGTAAACGGCGCCACGCACCAGATCGGGATCACCCGCATCCACATGGAAGAAGATGCCGGCAAATTGACGCATGACCCCGGACGACCCGTCAGCCGGGTGGATTTTAACCGCACCGGGGTGCCGCTGATTGAAATCGTCAGCGAGCCTGATATTCGGTCCCCTGAAGCCGCCGGCGCTTACCTGCGGCAGCTGCGCGCCATCGTGCGATATTTAGCCATCTGTGACGGTAATCTGGAAGAGGGCAGTTTCCGCTGCGATGCCAATGTGTCCATCCGGCCGGCTGGCTCGGAGGCATTCGGCACGCGCACCGAAATCAAAAATTTGAACTCATTTAAACACGTCGAAAAAGCACTGCAATACGAAATCAGGCGCCAAGAGGAGATTCTGATCGATGGTGGCGCGATCACCCAGGAAACCCGGCTATGGGATCCTGAAAAAAACCGGACCCAATCGATGCGCAGCAAAGAAGAAGCCCATGATTACCGTTACTTTCCGGACCCGGATCTGTTGCCCCTGGTCATCGACGCAGACTGGATTGAAAAGGTGCGCCGCGATTTACCCGAACTGCCGGCAGAAAAGAAGAAACGGTTTGTGGATGCCTACGGTCTGCCCTCTTATGATGCCGAAATTTTAACCTCTGACCGTGATCTGGCAACATATTTTGAAGACTGCCTGCAAGAATTTGACCGGCCCAAGCTGGTGAGCAACTGGATCATGGGGTCATTGCTGGGTCTATTAAATGCCGAAGGAAAGCCTATTGACCAATCACCGATTTCGGCCCCGGATCTAGCACAACTTCTCAAACTGGTCGACGATGAGACCATCAGCGGTAAAATTGCCAAAACCGTATTTGAGGAGATGGGCCGCACGGGCAAATCTGCACGCCAAATTGTCGAAGAAAAAGGGCTGGTTCAAATTTCAGATTCAGGCGCCATCGAAAATATCGTTTCAACGGTCCTAGACGCCAACCCGGCGGAAGTCCAGGCTTACCGGGGCGGCAAGACCAAACTGCTGGGTTTTTTTGTCGGCCAGGTGATGCGCGCAACGCGCGGTAAAGCCAATCCGAAGCTGGTCAACGAAATTTTAATACGCAAATTAGAAAAATGATGTTATTCAGTGTCTTGTTGTTAAAAAGTTTATAGCAGCAGTCCGTTGGCCGTCGTGACGTGTCTAATTCAACAACGGACCACAGACAACTGACCACGAACAAAAATTAAAGGTGAGAAATGGTATCAGAGTTTTTGAAATATAAAATAATGCGTCTCATTATCGTAAATTTATTACTGACAATTACGTTGTCCTTTAATTTTTCGGCGAATGCGGCCGAGCCCAAGCGTATCGTCCTGTTGCCGTTTAAGATCAATGCTGAAAAAGATATGACCTTTTTACAAAACGGCATATTTGACATGCTGACCACTCGTCTCTCCAAAGAAGGCGAGGTGGAAGTCATCAGCCGGCAGGCGGCTGAAAACGCCTTTACAGCGGCAGGCAGCCCCGACCCGCTGACCGAGTCGGCAGCGCGAACCATCGGCGCCGGCCTAAATGCGGATTATACCCTGTTTGGCAGTGTAACGATTCTGGGAAACAGCACCAGTCTTGATGCCAAAATGGTCGATGTCACCGGGCAAACACCCACCGCAAGCTTTTTCGATCAGAGCCAGGATTTGGGGGGCATCATCACCAAAGTCAACCAGATCGCGACTCAAATTAATGCCACCGTTTTCGGCCGGCAGGCAGAGGTTACCCAAAAGGTGGCGCCACCGGCAGAGGCGACCGCCGCACCGGCGCCCAAAGAAGACTTACAGGCCCATCCGGAAAAGCTGCTGCGTTGGGGCCGCGGCGACCCCGAAAGCGGCTCACCCTTTATCACCAGCGGCGATTACGGGATGGGGGCCTCCCAGTTTTGGAAAAGCCGGAGCTTACAGCAGGCTGTTCACGGCCTGGCGCTGGGAGACGTAAACCGCGACGGCAAGCTCGAAACTGTCATCATCAGCGACCACGGGGTCCTGATTTACGCCATGATGTCGGGCAAATTTTTCAAGGTCGCCGAAATCAATGAGGGTGTCTCTCACAATCTTATTGCGGTGGATGTTGCCGATATCAACGCCAACGGAACGCCCGAAATCTTCGTCTCCAGCCTGTTGACCTCCCGTCAGGCGCTCAACTCCTACGTGCTGGAGTTCGACGGACAAAATTTCGTTAAAATCGTGGAAAAAGAACCCTGGTATTTCCGGGTGGTCGAATCCTCGGCACGGGGCAAAGTGCTTTTGGGCCAGCGGCACCGCAAGACCAATGTTTTCTCGGGTCATCTCCAGGAATTGGTCTGGCAAGGCTCCGGCTACATTCCCCAGCATAGTGTGGCTGCGCCAAAGGGCATCAACGCGCTGGGAGTGGCCATGCTGGATTACATAAAAGGTAACGAGGAGCACCTGGTGGCCCTCAATAGCAGTGACCATCTTCAAATCATCGATGGGGCCGGCCAAGTGGTCTGGACCGGTGGTGAAAGGCGCGGCGGCTCCGATCTTTACTACCGTCCGCAGCGAAAGGCTCCAGGCGCTGCCGATAGCCGGCGTTACTATCCGATGCGAATCGCGATTCACCAGCCGCCGAACGGCGAAGACCCCGAAATCCTTGTGGCCCGAAATTTCGAGCTGGCCGGCATGAAATTGGAACAATTCCGCAAATTCACCGGCGGCCAGGTCGAAGCACTTTTCTGGGACGGAATGGGGCTGAGAGACAAATGGCGCACCCGCAAATTAAGTGCTTTCGTGCGGGACTTCGCCGTAGGCGACTTCGATAACGACGGCACCCAGGAGCTGGTGATCGTTGCGATCGAACGAACCGGGGAAATTGTACTGACAACTCCCAAGAGCACCATCGTCGCCTATGACCTGGTGCTGCCCGAAAAAGCGGAATAGATCCGCCATTTCACATTTTTTACCACGGCACCTTGCAGTATCGCAGCTGCTGTCCTATCCGGCTGCTCGCCTTCCTGCCCTGTGAACAAGGGCATGCCAGCGGACGTGCTCTTGCGCAAATCTGACCGCGTACGCCATTTAAAAACCCGGCGGGGTTTCCCCCGCCGGGTTTTTTTCTTTTTTTCAGCTATACAACCGTGACGGCTGGCAGCAGTTTAGAAGTCGACCTGCCACTTGGCACCCAAGTAAAATTGGTTGCCTTCATCTTCATCTAAAATGTTATCCTTGTAGTCAAGGTAACCGACTTCCGGAATGACGGTGACGCCCGGAGCCAGAACGAACATTGCGTTGAGATAATATGCATAGAGCTCGTCATCTTCCAGTCCGTTTTGATCGGGGCTGTCTTCACGATAACCGACACCGGCTTCCAACCGTACCGCGTCGGTAAAGCTAAAGCTGGCGCCCAGCGAGGCCATTAAGGTATCGTTGTCTTTGACAGAGCTACTGCCGGCCTCAACAGTTGGCGTTCCTAAAAACCAACCAGCGGCGCCGCCGTTCTGGCTATAGGAAACGGTAGCAAAAGCGCCTAAGGGGCCGAAGTTTCCCGTCAGCTCCCCACCGATGATCCAGGAGGTGATATCGAGATCACCCTCGGCATCTCCATCGCCATCGGTATCGGCGTCTTCGACTTCATAGTACTGGTAGCCGCCGCGAATCCCAAAGCCGAACGTATCGAAACTGCGCGTATATGCAGCTTCGACTTTCGGATACCAGTGATCGACGTCTCCGTCGTTAAAACTGGAAAGGGATGGTGCGTCCGGATCAGCCAGATTGACACCGTCCGAATATTCGATTAAAGCCACCTGAAGGCCGCCGTAAGACAGCTTGACCTGCGCCCGGCGCGTGCCGTACATCGTACCGAAGGTCAGCAAACCGTAATCGTAGGCATCGATGGAATTGTCGCCCCAGCCGATCTGACCGGAAACAAACTGAGCGATGGGTGTGTAGTCTTTGCCCCAGAGAATGGAGAGATTGCCGGGTTTCCACTCACCATACAACAGACGTGTATTGATGTTGTCACTGACGCCCAGCTCGAAACGGCCGCTGAGGGTATCGGAGGCTTTTACCCGGGCCCCGATCCTACTGTTGTTTTGAATATCCCAGAACAATTCCTGGTCATCATCCTGACGCACAGGAACCTCTCTGCCGAGCTGCTGGTCTTCGCCGCTCCCCTCGTCCAGATCTCCAAAATCATAGGAGTTGTAGAAAGTGGCTATACGGGCGGACCCGTAAAAATTCCATTCGGCTGCCAGGGCCGGCGAAGCGATCAGGGCCACGGCAGCAATCGCCAAAATAATTTTCTTCATCTTAATTTTCCTC